>DATCYD010000346.1:0-5347 GCA_036570465.1 Anseongella sp. | reverse complement strand
GAAAAGGCTCCGGCCGCTCAGCAGCATGGCCCGGCTGGCCATGCAGATGGCTCCATGGTTTCCTCCCATGACATAGGCATTAGAAAACCGGCTTCCTTCCCTGGCCAGCTGATCAATATGGGGAGTCCGGATATAGGGGTTCCCCGAAATCCCGAGCGCATCGGCCCGCTGGTCATCTGCGAAAAGGAAAAGGACGTTGGGCTTGCTCTCTTTTTTGGGGAACAAACCCTGTCCGATACGGAGGCTTATGCCCGAAGCCAAGGTGACCAGCAGGAGCAGTAGGGTGAATAAACTATGCATAACAGGACTAAAGATAACTATTTTTGCAGCCCGGTCAAATCATTGGCAGGCCTAAGGAGTCATCCAACCGGGCTGAAATGGTGTTCTCCGATGTTTTTGTATATTGGGTTGCCGTTGATTATAGCGGCAACAAAAAAAAGGCAATGAGAACAATTTCGATCCTGTCCTTTTTCGCCCTGTTAACGTACAGCTGCTTCGGCCAGGGGGAAAGTAAGGAACATTCGCCTGTTGCCGGTGACCGGTACCCCTTCTTTGTATTCAATAACGGTGTCAAGGATGCGATATATGATACTCCGGAAAAGCAGGTGCGGCTGCTCAAGTTGCTGGGTTACGACGGGATGGAGAAGAAAGGGGCCGATGATCTGGCCGAAACGCTCGCAGCGCTTGACAAAAATGGCCTTGAGCTCTATACGATGTATCTCAATATTGATCTGGACAAGCCGGAACAACCCTATGATCCACGAATGAAGGAAGTCTTTGCCATGCTCGAAGGCCGGCCTGCGATGCCCTGGTTCTATATTACGAGTAAGATCTATAAACCTTCCTCCGCTGAGAATGATTCGCTCGCTGTGGCCATCCTGCGGGAGCTGGCCGATATGGCCGCCGGATACGGCATTCGAATCATGGTTTATCCCCATGTCAATTTCTGGGTAGATAATGTGGACGATGCCATCCGGGTCATTGAAAAAGCCGGCCGGCCGAACCTGGGCCTTACCTTTAACCTTTGTCATTATCTTGCCGATCAGGGAACAAAGGCAGGTGAAACATTGATCCCCGCGATTGAACGGGCGATGCCTCACGTATTTGCCATCAGCCTGAACGGCGCCGATAAACCTACTCCGGCGATCATGAAAGATCCCGATAAATGGCAGTATTTTATTCAGCCATTGGGAGAGGGCGATTACGATACCTTTTCTTATCTCAACGCCTTCATCAGCCGTGGCTTTAAGGGGCCTGTGGGCTTGCAATGTTTCGCGCTGGAGGAAGAAAAATCAAGTCACCTGAAAAAATCAATGGAGGCCTGGAAAGGCTTTAAGGAACAAATCCAATGACGAAGAGAAGAGATTTTATCCGCAGCAGCCTGATCGCGACTGCCGGGTTGGCCGCCGGAAGCAAGGGCCTCAGCGCCAATTCATATCGCTCTATTCCTGGCGCCAACGACCGTGTGAACGTCGCGGTGATCGGCATCCGGGGGATGGGACAGAACCATATTCAGGGTTATTCAAGGTTGAAGAATACCAGGGTAGCCGCGCTTTGTGATGTGGACAGCAATCTGTTCGGCGAGCGGATAAAAAAGCATTTCACCGATAAGGGGCTGGAGAAGCCGAAGATCTATTCCGATCTGCGTAAGCTTTACGAGGATAAGGATATCGATGCCGTATCGGTGGTGACTCCGAACCATTGGCACAGTCTTGCCGCTATCTGGGCCATACAAGCGGGAAAACACGTATCTGTTGAAAAGCCCTGCTGTCATAATATTCGCGAAGGACAACTGCTGGTGGAAGCGGCGGAAAAATACGGCGTCATCGTGCAGGACGGGGCCGAGCAACGGAGCAACACCTGCGCCCAAAGCATGGCTGAGTTTCTCCACAGCGGGAAGCTGGGCGAAGTGTACATGGCCAAGGGGCTCTGTTATAAATGGCGGGACACGATCGGGAAGACCCCTGAAGAACCTGTTCCGGCCGGTGTGGATTACGACCTGTGGCTGGGCCCTGCTCCCAAACGGCCCTTTACCAGGAATCGCTTCCATTACAACTGGCATTGGAACTGGGATTTTGGCAACGGTGATATCGGAAATCAGGGCGTGCATGAAATTGATATCGCCCGTTGGGGGCTGGGTGTTACGCTGCCTGTAAAGATCAGCGCAACGGGAGGGCATTTTATGTTCGAGGATGACCAGCAAACGCCCAACGACCTGATGGCTGTTTACGAATTCGCGAACCCGGCGGGGGAAGGGGATAAGAAAAAGATCATGCAGTTCGAGGTGCGGCACTGGATCACGAACCCTGAGGGCGTCAACAGCGCGAAGGAAGATAGTAATTACATGGTGAGCGCCGATAACACGATTGGCAACCTGTTTTTTGGCTCCAAAGGGTACATGAGCAAAAACCTGAACGAATGGCAGGCATTCATGGGAAAGAACCGGATCCCGGGAGAAATGGGAAATGGCCAGGGAGATCATTATCAGGATTTTATTAACGCCATCCGGGCAAATGACCAGCGACTTGCCAACGGCGATATCCGTCAGGGATTCTATTCATGCGCACTGATCCACCTGGCCAATATTTCCTACCGGCTGAGACGAAGCCTGGCGTTCGATCCTGTAAAGATGGAATTTACCGGGGACGCCGAGGCCAATTCCTTGCTGACACGTGAGTACCGGTATCCATTTGTCCTTCCCCAAAAAATATAGAATTGAGTGCGGACCTGGCCCTGATATACCCTGTCAGAGGTTTTTCTTTAGCGTATCGGCTAAAGGGGTTGTAGGTCGCCCAATTAATGCGGAGAGCTCTTTACCATCATCAAACAAATCGTTTTTCGATATTCCATCGTCCCAGCCGGCAATCATCCGGGCATGCTCTTCCGGCAGGCCGAAAGATGCCAAAATCCTAGTGTACTCCCCGGCAGGAAGATTATTGTAAGGGATCTCTTTTCCGGTTTGGCGGGAAACTTCAGCGGCCAGATCCTTTAAGGTAAAGGCTTGGTCTCCTGCCAGCTCGTATGTTTTTCCATCATGTTCTTTCCCGGCAAGCACTACCGCGGCCGCTTCGGCGTAATCTTCCCGCGTGGCGGACGAAATTTTACCTCCTTCAGCGCTTCCCAGCAGGGCGCCGCCGCTCACTGCCGCCGGTATCGAGCCCATGTAATTTTCGGTATACCACCCATTCCGCAAAATGGTGTAAGGGATTTCTGATTGTTTCAAGAATTGCTCTGTGGCCAGATGTTCCTCTGCCAGGTTCAGTGTAGAAGTGTCGGCATGCAGCAAGCTGGTATAAACCAATCGTTTTACGCCTGCTTCTTTCGCTGCTTTTATTACATTTTCGTGTTGCACTTTACGTTTACCTACCTCGTTTGCCGAAATTAACAACAACTGGTCAATCCCGCGCAGCGAATCAGTCAACGTTTCCTGGCGGTTATAATCAAACGCCCGGGTTTCAATGCCTAGATCAGTCGCCTTTTCCGGTGAACGTACCAACCCCACCAGATCCTGCGGGCTTAAACGTTGTTTTAATTTTTCTACTACCAGACGACCAAGTTGTCCCGTAGCTCCTGTAATACCTGTTTTCATGAAATCTCATTTTAGCCATAACAAATTTTACAGCAATTTGATTGGGACTTTTAGCATCCCGTCAAAGACCCTCGTAATAAAAAAAATCAAAATATCTCTCCGGCAGCCTGTATTAGTCAATTATTAATTTTTTATTAATCCTCCCTTGTACATTCGCTTTGGATAGCTTCGGCTAAAAACCTAAACGATTATATATGAAAGGATTAAATCTGACTCTGGTCATTTTATTTGCGGCGTTGGGTGTCCTGAACGCACAGGATCAAATCAGGATTGACGGGAAAGTAGTCGATCCTTCCGGACAGCCGATTCCGGGGGTCAGTATTGTACTTGAAGGCACAGAAAAAACAACCGTAACTGACACGGAGGGGTTGTTTGAGATCGAGGCTGTTCCGGGGCAGCAGCTTACTTTTTCATTTCTGGGGATGAAGTCCCAAACCATTGAAATTAAAAGATCCGGTCAGTTTTTGGACATCACCTTACAAGAGGACGTGGAAGAGCTGGAAGGCACGGTAGTGGTGGGTTACGGTGTCCAGAAGAAAGAAAGCGTGGTGGGGGCCATTGGTACCGTTGACATGGAAGACCTTAAAGCGCAAGGCAATATTTCCAATATGACCGATGCCCTTACAGGCGCTGTGCCAGGAGTATCTGTCTTGTCCATGTCCGGCATGCCCGGGGGATATCAGAATAGCGGGACTAAGATATATTCACCACCCCAGATCCTTATCCGGGGCCAGACAACCTGGAACAATGCCTCGCCACTCATTCTGGTGGATGGGGTGGAGCGTCAAATGAACGATATTGATGTCAATGAAATTCAAAGCATTTCGGTCTTAAAAGATGCATCTGCCACTGCTGTTTTTGGGGTGAAAGGGGGGAATGGAGTCATTCTGATTACCACCAAACGAGGACAACAAGGGAAACCCCGCTTCAACATCGAGGCGGAAATGTCTTTTGAAACGCCCAGTAAAATGATCGGGGCGGCAGATACCTGGCAAGGAATAATTGCACGAAATCATGCGATAGAGCGCACCAGGCGCTTTATTCCAGCGCTTTGGACTGATTTATATGCATCCGACGAAGAAGTATCTTATTATAAGAATGGGACCTATCCTTATGCCTATCCGGATAATGACTGGGATGATATCATGCTTAAGGATTATTCCACCTCCTACCGTGTCAATGCATCAGCATCGGGCGGCACAAAGCGGGTAAGGTATTTTACAAATTTTAGCTTTAACAGCGTGGGGGATATCTTTAATTCGAATGATATCGGACAGGGGTATCAGCCCTCTTATTCCTACGACCGGCTGAACATGCGAACAAATTTCGATTTCGAAATTACCTCAACCACTAAACTGAAGGCAAATCTTGCCGGTATGCATGCCGTTCAAAGCGCACCACCGGGGAATGCGATGGAGTTCATATTCACTTCTATCCATAACCTTTCGGGTGATACTCCGGTGATGTTGTATGAGGATGGTATGTATGGGGCCTATAACGCCAATTTTAAATCGCCGAACCCGTATTATGTGCTTCATTACAGCGGCGTGGAAGAGAATATGCGAACCTTGGTGAATATGGATTACACCTTGACGCAAGAATTGGATTTTCTGACCGAAGGACTCAGTGTATCCGGAAAACTGGCCTATGATAACCTCTTCAGAAATACAGGGATAAAGGTTTCGGACGATGGATTAACGACCAAGACCATCAATCCTGAATTTTACCTGTCCGGGGGATATTTTGACATGGAAACCA
>DATCYD010000345.1:0-9188 GCA_036570465.1 Anseongella sp. | reverse complement strand
TGGCCCGCCCAAAACATGCCTGGGCACAATAAAAACCGAAGAAGCGATCGCCGCATTCCTGATAAATTTCCGGCGTGAAGGATTCGCGGAATCGTTACTGGATTCTTTCATGATTGTATATTGGTTTATAGTCCTAGTTCTTGCCTAAGATAGGAAAGTTTTTATTTTATAAAATCAAAAGCGCCCTTGCGAAGGTGGATTCCGTGATCCAGCCATGCTTTCATACAGGCCAGAAAATTAGCCCAGCCCTCAGTTTGCCTGATCACCCACAGGATGCCTTCTTCATTATTTTCTGCGGCATGTTCCACCACCTTAACAACCGTCGAACCATCTGTTTGCGCTTCCAGGAATATTTCCACCAACATGTCTTCGACTCCTCCGCTCCAACCAAATGAAATGTATTTACCGGGGGTAATGGCCTTCCCTGTTACCGGGAACTTATCCGGGAATTCCGGGAAAGTCCATTCCACCGTTTTGTTTTCCTCCAGCCTGCCGGTGGATGATGCGATGAAGTAATTTTTCATTATCTCCCCGTCAACGATGGATTCGAAAACCTTTCCGACAGGCGTCTGGATCTGAATGGTCGCTTTTGCTGCAAGTTTCATCTGTGTCACAGCAATTTAATCGGTTAAAATTAGTTTTGCAAGTCTTTCACCAAAAAAACGATTTTAGAAGAACTTTATGATCCAATTTTTTCTTTCATCAACCTTTTAACAGATATTATTATTAGGAATATTTCGTAATTTGTCCGGCTAAACCGATGATCGAAATATGACGAACCGTATTCTTATCGTTCTATGCCTGGTGTGCTGCTGGGCTACTGCGTTTCCGCAATCCTTTCTGATAGAGGCGGAAAGTTTTGATGAAAAAGGTGGCTGGGTGATCGATCCACAATTCGTGGAGCAGATGGGATCGCCGTATCTGATGGCTCACGGAATGGGAATGCCTGTCCATAACGCCAAAACGACGGCGCATTTTCCGGAATCAGGGCGTTACCACGTTTGGGTGCGAACGAAAAACTGGGTGCCAGGCGACTGGGAACCGCCGGGAAAATTTCATGTCAGGATCGGTGACCAAACGCTGGAGAACGAATTCGGCGTGAACCCGAGCTGGTCCTGGGAATACGGGGGTGAGATCGACATAAAAACAGAAGCGCAACCGCTTGAACTGATCGATCTCACCGGATTCAACGGACGGTGCGATGCGATCTATTTCAGTACGGAAAACGCCGCTCCGCCAGACCGTGGTACCGAACTGGCCGCTTGGAGAAAAACGATCACCAACCAAAAGAACGCACCTGAAAAGACGCTGGACTTTGACTACGTAGTGGTGGGAGGCGGCATCGCCGGCTGTGCCAGCGCCATTGCAGCGGCGGAGCAGGGTCTGAAAGTGGCGCTCATTCATGACCGGCCCGTATTGGGAGGAAATGCCAGCAGCGAGATCCGGGTACACACCCTGGGTATCTACGGACACTTCGAGCGGATCCTCCGGATGCTGGATACCAAGCATTATCCGAACGGCTCGCCGGAGGCCTATGCGGAAGACAAAAAACGCCACCGGAACGTCGAAAAGTACGACAATATCCACCTTTTCCTGAACTGGCGTGCCTATGACGCCAATACAGCAGGCAAGACGATCCGGTCAGTAGATGCCCGGCATACCGCCACCGGAGAACGGATCCGGTTCGAAGCGCCCTATTATGCCGATTGTACCGGCGACGGATGGATCGGGTATTGGGCCGGCGCGGAATTCATGTACGGTCGGGAAAGCGTCAACAAATTTGACGAGGCCTGGGAAGAATTCGGGGAATTATGGAGCCCCGAAGAGCCGGACAACGCCGTGATGGGATCTTCCGTGCTTTGGCGGACCTACACCGATAACCATCCCTCCAAGTTCCCGGAAGTTCCGTGGACGACTGACGTAGTAAAAGACTACGCTGCCCGGGCCGGGGAATGGCAATGGGAATACTCGAATGCGGATATCCATCAGATCAAGGATGCCGAGGAGATAAGGGACCATATGCTGAGAGCGATCTACGGTTCGTTCGCCAATGAAAAAAAGAAGCCTGGAACAGCCCGTCTTCGTTTTGAATGGGTGTCTTACCTGGTCGGCAAACGGGAGTCGAGACGCCTGGTGGGAGATTATATTTTCACCTTTAATGATGCCCGGAACCAGACTCAATTCCCCGATTCGGTTGTAATGGAAACCCGTGAAGTGGATGTACATTTCCAGCAAAATCTGAAAGACCAAAGCAAGCCCGACTTTCTTTCGAAAGCCATGTTTTATAAAACGGGAAAATACTACATCCCTTACCGCAGTCTGTATTCGAAGGATATCAATAATATGTTCATGGCAGGACGCTGTTTCAGCACAAGCCATGTCGGACTGGGCGGCCCGCGGGTGATGAGGACCACCGGGCAGATGGGTGCGGCGGTTGGCCTGGCGGCGGCGATCTGCAAGAAATACAACATCACTCCCCGGGAAGTTTACGAAAAACACCTGAAGGAATATATGAACCTGGTGCTCTCGCAGAATGACGGAACCAGGGTCGCAAACCAACCCTAACGCGCACCGATCATGCAGACCCTTCCCGGTCTAATGACAACCTTTCTGATCATCGGGCAAACCGCGCTTGCAGCGGCCCAGGCTCCCGATCCGGCGCCTGTCACGGATCATCACCCCTTCATGGTACAGCCAGGGTGGGATTTTTCGAATGTCGCTTCGGAAAAGGAAACCTTTACCCTGACGGACGATTCCACGTTCGTGGATTACGCCATGATGCTCCTGAAAGACGGGAGTGGATTACCGGAAGCTTATACCTCTTCGATCACGACACCCGTATGCGATGATTCTCTGTGTGCTCTGATGCATATCCGTATCTATTGGGACCTGTTGGGGAATTATGCAGGATACGATACTGTGGCCGGGGAGCCGCTGACGAAGAATGACCACCTCGAATTCATGCAGGACGACTATATCAAGCTGCATAAATTGCTCAGCGACAACAATTCGATCATCAAGCGAAAAAGCAAGTCGGAACTTCTTGATGATACAAAAACACGAGTGTCGGAAGTGGTGGACGCCGTAACCGGAGCTACCGCCCTGGAAGTAAAGGAAGCCGTCGTGGACGGCGCCCTGTATTCCTCCTATACCATTTACCATATCGTGTACGGTCCACTGTCCGAAAGGATCGCGAACTATTCCGATAGCATCTATAAAAACAGTTCGTATTCCAACCGCCTCGAACGCAAACTCTTGTATTCCGGCAGCCCGGAATATCAGCTATACGCATTGAAGCAGTTATCGCCGGAAGACATGGACCTGCACCGCGACCGTCTGGTGAAACTGGTGGGAGAAAGCATTCCGCTAAACCGGCTCTACATCATGAAAAAGATGCCAGATGCCATGTGGGACGACCCTGAGATACAGCAAGGGGTTGCCGCCTATTTTAACAAGATGGATATCAGTAGCCGAAGCTGGTTCCTGAACCGGCTGAAAAAGTTATCGCTGGTGAGCAGCAACTGCCTGCTTCTCCTGTCAGACAACCTGCACGTCATGAGCAAGAATCAACTCAGAACCTTCGTGGAACTACTCAGCGCCCAACCCGGAGAACCAGAAAAACCTCTGTTTCAAAACATCGAAGAGGCAATCAGCAGCAAGAAGTTAATATACGGCTACATGCTGGAAGAATTCATCGCGGAACAGGCCGGTAAGTGACCTATATCCCCCAACCCACCCCAAATGAAATATTCTGCATATCGGGGCCTTCTTCGTCTGCGAAGATACTCTGCGGATAATAGCGGCAGAATACGGAAAAGCCATTGTATCCGATGCGGCCTACCCAGGCGTAGCGGAATTCGCGCAGGTTGAAATTATCGTTCACTTTGGTCTTGCCTCGTTCGTCGCTGCGCTGCTTCACCCTGCCACGGAGCAGGAACTGGGGCTCGAACCCTCCGGCAAAGGTGATGTCGTTGGCTGTCCGGAACTGCAGGTTAAAGGGCAGCGCCAGGTATTTCGCTTTGAATTTATTCTTATTGAAATGAATATCTTCCTGCAGGAACGTGACCACATCCTGGTCGGGCTGCAAGGTGACGTCGTTCTCCAGCGCCCAGTCGTTGTAATCAAGGGCAAGGGCAAAATTCAACCGCACGAAACTGCTGGGACGAAAATCCACGTTCAGGAAACGAAGCTGCACGTTGGTGGAATTCCCGATCTTTTGTTCAAAATCATCATATTCAGCAGGCAGGTTCAGGTCGCCGTTCAGCATAAAGGCGTTAAAGCCGAGGTCCAGTCCGTTGAAAATGCCGAAATCAAAAGCGCCTTTTTTCTTCTTTTCTTTGTCTTTATCACCAATGCTGATCGTCCGGTCTTTGTCTTTATCGCCAAAAGTGATCGCAACACCATCACCTGTCACCACGATGGTGGTCGTCTCTGCCGTCGTTTTGACTGTATCGGTTTCGACACTGTCGGTCTCCTGAGCGGCCACTGACCCCGCGGCAAACAGGGCTATTGCTATGGTAAAAAATCGTTTCATATAACCTGCATTATTCATATTTCCTTTAATTTCGTTGTTGTCTGTTCTTCTTCTCGGGCTTGTTGTAGGAAATGGTCACGATTCCAAGATCCAGCCGGATCCCGTCCCATTTTCCCGATTCCTCATCTCTTCTGACACGGATGAATTTATCGTCACTGCGGTCGATCGTCGAAGCTACCAGATTAAGCGCATCGCCGACGCCGCCGACCTCCCGGATTTCCCGGGGTACAATGGATTTCTTTTCCATAGCAACGTCCATGATGCCTCCTTCTGACCCAGCAAGCGCCTCCGGATTGGGTACCGGATCCCTGGCTGATGATTCTATCGCCACTTTAGACACTTTATCCAACTTGTCCACCGGTTCGATCCGTTCTTTAACCGGCGTTTGGCTATGTCCGTTTACCTGGCCCTGTCTGTCCTGGATCCGTGCAGCCGCTATGACCGGCTCAGAAAACGTTTCAATTTGTTCAGGTTTGGTCCTTGTCTTCTCTTCCGATGGTGGACCGGATTCCCCTTGTGGCAAGCCCGGCGGCCTGATTTCATCAGTCTGCCCCGTTGTTATACCGGCCTGCTCCACGGCACCCTCCGGATCGTCTGCCCCCGGCTTTGCTTCGTCCCAGAAACGGCTCTTGTTCAGAATGGTCACACCCGGCCTCGGCGAGGAAATTGAATCCTTCTCCCCGATAATAGCAATCTTGTCAACTTCCGGAAAGGGCTGATAGCGGTACAACCACAATCCCGCGGCCGCCAGCAGGCAAACGCTTGCGGCGATCATCAACCACGTCGCTCCGGAGATCACCCAGTTAGTCCGGAGCGCCGCCGGACCGTTCAATTCCTCATCGATGGATTCCCAAAGTCCTGGCGGAGGCATCTTTGCAAAATTCTCCATCTTGTTTTTGATCCGGGAATCAAAATCCTTATCCTGCTGATTTGGCATAATTATAATCCTCCCTTCCGGCAATCATTTGCCGCAATATATTCCTGGCACGTGCCAGCTGCGATTTCGACGTACCTTCTGTTATTCCAAGCATTTCTGCTATTTCTTTATGACTGTAACCTTCTATCACAAACAGGTTCAGCACGGCCCGGTATCCTGGTGAAAGCTGTCCGATCAAGGCCGCAAGCTCATCCGCATGGATCCGATCAAGGACCGTCTGTTCATCGCTGAGGCGTTCACTCAGGGTTTCATCAATTGACTGCTGTTGCTGCAAGGAAGCGTTCTTGCGGCAATACTCAATGGCCGATGTCACCATGATCCGTCTCAACCAGCCTTCAAATGAACCCTCTCCCCTGAAATCATCCAGTTTCCGAAACATTTTTATAAACCCGTTTTGCAATACATCCTGCGCATCATCAGGCGACCCGGCATATCGCAGGCACAGCGCATACATTTTCGGTGCGAACCGCTCATAAATCGCTTCCTGAGCCTTCCGTTCTCCCTGCTTGCAGCCTGTAATTAAATTTTCAAGTACGGGATCGTTCACCAATGGTCGCTGTTTATTTCTGTTAGTTCCTTCGCCGCTTTCCTGATTACACTTCTAAGATGATAAAATGGCCTGAATGGTTGCACAAATGTAGAAGAAAAAGGTATTTACTCTTCTGGCAGGGAATGACCCGGCCAGCATTGCCTGGTTTGCCAACCTTGCGTCCGCCCTGATGAGCGCTTTTACGATCCTTTTTCTTTTCTGGACCATTACCGCCCTGGCCAGGCGGCTTGCCGCTCCCGCGGGAGAAAAACTTTCCCAAAAAAGCCCTGATACACCAGGTAGAGACTCATGGAATAATCGGCATATTCACCGTCGAAGTCATAGAACGGTTCCAGGCGGGCACTGACAAAGAGTTCTTCGGCCAGGGTGAAATCTTTCTTCAGGCGTAGGAAAAGCAGGCGGCGATCATCCTGCAACAGGCCGGGATGGTCGATGTGGGAGGAAACGGATTGAAAAACCGGCGCGCCCACCGGAGCAGAGAAACGGTGTCCGCTCCAAAAGGAAACCATGGCATCCAGCCATTGAGTTTCTATTCCGGCATTCAGATAAAGGGCACTTCCGCGCTTATAGGGGGCCAGGTCGCTGCTGTTGCCGGATGCGACCAGGTAATTTTTGGTAAACAGTCTTTCAACAGCTCCCTCTCGTTCCCAGGCATACTCTATACCGGCGGCCAGATTTACCTGTGTAATGGTTTCCAGCGATGTAGTGTCTATCTGTCCCCCCCGATGCCAGCCCAGCATCTGAATGGGAAGCGACAGGGAATGTCCTTCTTTTTTCAGCAGGTGCAGCCGGGTGTTTACTCCGCCCAGGATTTCTTCCTGTTCACCGGAAGGTTTGTAGATCATGTTTCTCCAGCTCACCCAGAGATCAGTTCGATGCAAGCGCCGGTCAAATTTAAGCTGGGTACCGTATTCTACAGGCTCGGTGATGGCCATATCGTAATCCAGCAAGGGTTCTATATAACCGTGGGAAATATGGGGGTCGATGGCCCCGCTGGTAAATGTAACTCCATTTTTTTCGTACCGGATGCCTAATACCGGTTGTATTTCGTGAAAGCCGGCCTCCCCGAAATCTTTGGATAGATAGGCGCCTGCGTAAAGTGCCAGATGCCTGTTGGGGCGAAAGACCAATTGTGGACGAAGTTGAAGTCCGTAGTAGGTGAGTCCGTCAGCAAAGTCATTGAAGTATTCGTAATTCCGGAAATAATTGTAGCTGAAAATGTCCAGGGCCAGAGATTTCCCATCGGCCGTTGCTTGTGGGAACTGCTGTTGCAGTGCGTCGTTATCCAGCTGCGCATAGGCAGGAAACAGGCAAGAACTCAGCAGAAATAAAACAAGCAGGCTGCGCATGCGACAAGTTTACTTCAATTCAAGTGATTCCACAACTGCATTGGCATGACGAATGCAATCAGACACCGCAATGCCTCCCACAAAATTGCCTGAAACAACCAGTCGGGTGTCTTTGGTTTCTCTTCGGATTGCTTCCAGGGTTTTCAGGTGTCCGGTATTGTATTGTGGGATAGCCTGTGGCCACACCTGTACGAAGGAGCTGTCAGGAACCCGGAACCGCGTGTTTTTCAGATGGACGGTCAGGGTTTCCCGGGCAATGGAAAGGAAGTCGGAGTTGTTGTAACGAAAGAAGTCCTTCATGCGACTGCCACCGATCATGACGGTGAAAGAAGACCCTTTCCCGGCAGACAGTTCGGGAAAAGTCTGATCATTGAATACACAACCCAAAATTGGCTGTTCCTGATTGGAAGCAACAAGATAGCCAAACCCTTGGGGAACATCCACTTGCTCGTTGAAATTGAGCACCACAACGGCAATAGGCGCATATTCGATCGATTGTAAACATGTACGCAGCGGCTCATCCACCAAACCGGAAAGCACATAGGCTGGCAGCGTACTGATCACTTTGTCGTACTCCTTCAGCAACAGCGAAAGATCAGTGACAGCGCTCCCGGTATGCAGACTTTCGCCCAACACATCTGCCATGCGATCGCAAAGTTGTTTCATCCCGCCCCTGAGAGTTAACAGGGGAGATTTTTCCAGGTCTCCGAATGATTGTTCTATGCCGGTTTCATCAGCCGGCTCAGCCAGGAACCCTTTAATTACGCTGCCGTATTTTTCTTCATATTCCATCATATGCGGAATCACGGCCAATGCTGAAAGCTTGCGGATATCGCCCGCGTAGATGCCGGAGAAAAAGGGATCGGCCAGGGTTTCCACCAGATGTGCCCCAAACCGGCGCTCTATAAATTCATAAACCGTTTCTTCCTCTCCATCGGGGGAAGGGGGCACCTTATCCCGAAACTCGTTCCGGATGGCTTTCCACCAGCCCCTGAGAGGTTTGGATCCGAACAAAGCTAAAGGACCGGAAGGTAACCGTTCCAGCTCCCCGTCCATATACAGATACCGCTTCCGGGCCTGCTTACCAGACTTGATCAACTCATCCTGCAGGCCAAGCTCATGGACCAGCTGCAGAAAATATTTTCCTTTTCCTTTCGGACGGATCCCCCGGGGTCCCAGTTCACTGATCTGTCCGCCCAGGTGGATACTGTGGATGTTTCCTCCGGCATGGTCTTTCTTTTCAAAGACATCCACCACCAGTTCCGGGTACCTTTTTTTCAGGTACCAGGCGGTAGCCAGGCCGGAGATCCCTCCTCCAAGTATCGCTACTTTTGCCATTTATAATCCTTTATCACGTCAACAGCGTATTTGATATGCTCAAATGGCATATCAGGCATGATTCCATGGCCCAGGTTGAAGACAAAGCCGTTTTCGCCCTGCATCTGTTCAAACAACCGGTTAATCCGATTCTTTATTACTGATTTTTCGGCGTATAGAATCACCGGATCCAGGTTGCCTTGTACGGCAATGCCTTCCGGAAGCGATCGTTTCAGAGTAGCCAGATTAGCATTCCAGTCGATGGAAATCACATCGGGTTTGGCCTCGGCCATCAGCGGCGCAAACACCGAACTACCTTTACAGAAAGAGATCACCGGTATGTCTTTCCGGTTCAGACCGGCAATAATTTCCGCAACATACCGGTGAGCGAATTCCTGGTAATCGTCCCAGCAAAGGGTTTCGGCCCAGGAATCGAATAATTGGACAGCATTCACCCCGGCTTCGATCTGCATATTCAGATAGTCAGTGGTCACACGTGCG
>DATCYD010000344.1:0-4059 GCA_036570465.1 Anseongella sp. | reverse complement strand
AACCAAATACCTTGTTCTTACTTACGGAAGCCCTCTGGAGGCGCCGCTGGAGAGTACTGCTGAAGATTTTCTGATGAAAACTGTCCAATATTGGCGGAAATGGGTAAAGCATACCACCATTGCTGAATTTCATCAACGGGAAGTGATCCGCTCTTCGCTTGTGCTGAAGATTCATCAATATGAAGATACCGGCGCTATCATCGCTGCCAGCACCACCAGTCTCCCGGAATATGATCAAAGTGGCCGGACCTGGGATTACCGCTACTGCTGGTTGCGGGATACATTTTACGTACTCACGGCCTTTAACCATATCGGCCACTTCGAAGAAATGGAAAAGTATTTCCATTATATCGCCGATATTTCTGTCCGGCATGTGGATCGTTACCAGCCCCTCTATTCGGTGACTGGCGGAGACGACCTGGATGAGAAGATCATTGACCTGGAAGGGTACCTGGGAAACAAACCTGTTCGAATTGGAAATCAAGCCTGTGAACATATACAAAACGACATCTACGGACAGGTACTTATTTCCCTCCTTCCCATGTATATCGACAAACGCTTCGCCTTTTCCGAACGCACCGACTCAGACAAATGGATTGACAATAATCTGAAGAAAATAGAACGCATCGTTAACGAAGCAGATGCAGGTATCTGGGAGTTCCGGAACATGAGTCAGGTGCATTGCTACACCAATCTGTTTCACTGGGCAGGGGCGTCAGCAGCTCATAAAATCGCCTCTTACATCGGGAACGAGGAGCTCAGGGAACGTGCGTTGAAACTGCGGGATCAGGCGACAGCCAATATCGAAAAGTGCTATGATCCTGAGCGAAAGGTTTACACCCAGGCAATTGGCACCAAACATCTGGACGCAAGCACGTTGCAGCTGATCATGATGCATTACCTGGATCCTTCCTCGGAAAGAGCGGCAAATCATCTGAAAACACTCGAACAAGGATTGAAGGCGCCGAACGGATTGTTCTTCCGCTACAAGCATGCCGATGATTTCGGCAGGCCGGAATCCACATTCCTGATCAGCGCCTTCTGGCATGTAGAAGCGCTGGCCTGCGTCGGGCGGCTGGACGAAGCGGTCGAGTCTTTCGAAAATCTGCTTAAATACAGTAACCACCTGGGTTTGCTAAGTGAAGATGTGCATTACGAAACCGGAAGTCAGTGGGGTAATTTCCCCCAGGCTTACAGCCATGTGGGCCTGATGAACGCCGCTTACCGGATAGCACGGCGGCTGGATCGGCCGAATTTCTTTTAAGCTTCATGTTGCAGTCTATAGCCTGCTAAGGCTGAACAACAGCTTACGCACGTCTTTATAGGTAGGTACTGAATATTTAGCTACTGACATTTTATTCCCCACTTTGATAGTGACGGCATCATCCGGTAACGCCCTGAAGGTATATTCATCAGTAAAATCGTCGCCCAGGGCCATCACAAAATCATAATTGTCTTCTTCCAGCCAGAATTCAGCTGCTTTTCCCTTATTGATCAGGTTGCTTTTCACCTCGATCACCTTCTCTCCCTGCAGGATCTGGAGTTCCTGGTCTTCAGCAAAGAACTTGAGGTTATCTTCCAGCTCCATTGCCCGCTGTTCCCCCAGTCCGGTCTCTGCTTTGCGGTAATGCCAGCTCAGTGAGTAACTTTTTTCCTCAATAAAAGCGCCGGGGGTACGGTCTGCATAATTTTCCATGACCGGCATAATCTCTTTCTTCCAGACATCGCTGAGTCCGTGATACCTGCGCCAGGGTTCTTCATATTTTTTGGTCCAGGCTCCGTGTTCAGCAATCATATCCAACGGAAGGTGACTATACCATTCATCCAACGTCTCATGCTTGCGCCCACTGATCAGGATTAATCGGTTTCGGTCGTCTCCCATCAATTTATCAAGAAGCGTAAACAGCTCCTTATCTGGACGGGCACGCAGTGGATTGACATTAAACCCAACCAACGTACCGTCATAATCGAGAAAAATGATGCGTTTTGTGGCATCGTCATATTTCTTTTGGATCAGATCGAAAGTCTTTGTACTTAATTGCCTGGTAGCAAGTGATTGCTGCATATTCTTAACTTCCTTTAACCGTTGCATGAATAGTTTTACCCAATGATGAATGTTGAATTTTTCCACGGTTTTTCGCATGACGGACATTCGCTCATGCTGTTCTGCTACGGGCATCTGCAACGCATTCAATAAGGCATCGGCCAGACCGGGAATATCGTTGGGGTTGATAATAATGGCTTCCAATAATTCCTTGGAGGCGCCGGCCATTTCACTGAGGATGAGCACTCCATGCTCATCAATCCTGCTGGCTACGTATTCCTTGCTTACCAGATTCATCCCATCCCTCTTGGGCGTCACCAAACAAACATCGGCCATCTGATAAAGCGCCGACAGCATTTCCACCGGAAATGACCGGTAAAAATAAAACACGGGCTGCCAGCCCAGCGTCTGATTCCGTGCATTGATGTCACTCACCAGCCGGTCGATTTCCTCTTTAAGTTCCCGGTATTGTGGCACCTCATCGCGAGAAGGCACCACGACCATCAGCAGAGATACCTTCTCCCGGTAATTCCGGTGAGTTTTCAGGAACAGCTCAAAGGCCAGCAGACGTTCCAGAATTCCTTTGCTGTAATCGAGCCGGTCAATAGAGAGTACGATCTTGTCCGCAGCGGCCGATGCACGGATCTTCCGGATATTACTTTTCGTGCTCGGAAGTGAAGTGATTTCCACGAACTTTTCATAATCGATGCCCATCGGAAAAGCATCCACGATCACCCGCCGGTTATGGACCACCAGGTAATTGGCTCTGGTATTCACCCCCATGATCCGCGTAACCGCGCTGATAAAGTGCCGGATATCATCGTAGGTATGAAAACCAATCAGATCGGCCCCAAGAACCCCTTCAAGCAAGGCCTCTCGCCAGGGAATCTGCCGGAATATCTCATACGAAGGAAAGGGAATATGCTGAAAGAAACCAATGCTGATTTCAGGCATTTTCTCCCGCACCAGAAACGGAACCAACAGCAATTGATAGTCGTTGATCCAGACGGTATCGCCTGTCTCCGCCAATTGCAAAACAGCTTCAGCAAATTTCCGGTTAACGGTTTTATAAGCCTCCCAGTACCGGTGATTAAACTGGGCATAAGAAGGCACATAGTGGCAGATGGGCCATAGCACCTCATTGGAAAACCCTTCGTAGTAATCGTCTATTTCTTCCCGGGTCAGGAAAACCGGACAAAGATTTAGCGGCTTCAGGTCTTCTATTACCCGGGCCTTGGCTTGTTCACCTTGTACGATCTTCCCCGGCCATCCAATCCAGACATTCCCGGCCCCCTTATATACTGAACTTAATCCCGTCGCCAATCCCCCCTCACTCGGCTTGTAAACCGTTTTGCCATCCCTGGTGTGCATTCTTACGGGAAGGCGGTTGGATACGATGATGGTTTTACTCATTTGAAGGACCTCGTTGCTGAATCGCGGCGGCAAACCGCCGCCGTTAACAAAGCATCTTCATGGCTGCAAATATGATGCCGGGTCACAGGTACCCGGTCAGGTTTACAGGAGTCCGATTGATTCAGGGGTATCCGGCCCGTAGCGCACTACTTTACTAAGGTCTCCCTTCATTGAAGAAGACATACAGTCCGTCTTTTCCGGCAACGACAATATCCTGGCGTCCCGACCCCCTGAGATCCGCCGTATCGAAATATAGTCCCGCCCCTTTTCCTTCGCCTAACGGGCCATAGCTGATGACTTGTTTAGAGAAAGATTCACCGTTCCACTCGAAATAATAAAGCCCTAGCAGATCATTCGCTCCAGGATCGTGTCCATTGTGCGCACGATACCGTTTGCCGGTAACCAGCTCGCCCTCACCATCCCCGTCGATATCAACCCAGTGCATGGTGTGGTATTGTGCATTGAACGGATCAATGGAATGCTTGATCCACGTGCGTTTCCCATTCTTTCCCTCACGCTGTTCGTACCAGTCAAGGCCGTATCCGTGACCCTGCCCGACAATAATGTCATTCTTGCCATCCTGATTCACGTCCACGATCAGA
>DATCYD010000343.1:0-15391 GCA_036570465.1 Anseongella sp. | reverse complement strand
TGATGCTAACACGCCCCATTCCTTACATTTTAATGCTTAAAATTATGAAAAAAACTCTATTCCCCAATAGAGCAGGCCATTACGTTTTAGTCATGATCAAATACAGCACCTTGGTTTTTGCCGCTGTTTGCTGCCTGTGTTCTTTCTCGCTGGCTAAAAGCACGTATGGCCAGAAAATGCTGGATCAACTGGTTACCATCGATTTGCGTGAAGTACCTCTTTCCAATGCGCTTGAGAAGATTGCTGACGAAACGGAGGTAAAGTTCGCTTACGCCGCCTATATGGTACGTCGTTCCGGGCCCGTTACCCTGCATATCCGGAATGAAAAGTTAGGGGATGTGCTTAAGTACATTCTTCGTCCCAACAACCTGACCTATACCATTATTGACAATACGATCGTCTTAAAGGAAGAGAACCTGAATGATGCGACGACATTGGACATGGTTCCTGACCTGCCTTCGGTCCATCCCATCCTTCACGCATTATATACCCCGGTTCCGGCGTCCCTGCTGCAGCTGACCATTCGGGGGACAGTCCGCGATGAGACCAACAACCCCGTACCGGGCGCCAGTGTCATCGTTAAGGGCCTGCCGCTCGGGACATCCACGGATGCAGAAGGAAAATACACGCTGGAGAACGTTGCCGGAGACGCCGTGTTGGTATTCAGTTCGCTGGGCTACGCCAGTCAGGAGATTTCCGTAAACCGAAGGGAAATGATCGATGTGACCATGTTGCCGGATATCAAAGGTTTGGATGAGGTACTGGTCGTGGGTTACGGCACCCAAAAGAAGTCGGATATAACGGGGTCGGTGGAACGGGTAAATATGGAAAAAACTGCGAACTTACCGAATTATAACGTGCTACAGTCGTTACAGGGAAGGGTACCGGGGCTCAATGTTACCTCGCCATTCCGGCCCGGACAAGCACCGGAACTCTCCGTTCGTGGCACCAATTCAATATCTGCCGGGGACGCGCCCCTGATCGTAGTGGACGGAATTATTTATAACGGTTCCCTTTCTGATTTTAACGCGAATGATATTGCTACCGTTGATATTCTGAAGGATGCCAGCGCCGCCGCTGTTTATGGTTCCAGAGCGGCCAACGGTGTGTTGCTTATTACCACAAAGAGCGGCACGACGGAAAAACCGCAATTCAACCTGAAAATTTACCAGGGAATACAGGAACCTGATTATTTGATCGATGTCCTGGACGGTCCCGGATACCTTCAGAAGGTTCTGGATTTCCGGGAAGCCGCCGGACTGGAAGCCGACCCGGAGAAAATCGATGATTACATCACCACATTAGAAGCCGAAAACCATCGCAGCGGCCAAACAGTTGACTGGATGGATCATGTCATGCGAACAGGGGTTATCAATAATTATCATTTGGATGTTTCCGGTAAATCCGGTAGTACCAGCTATTACGTATCCGGGACTTACTTTACAAATAAGGGAATTCTGAAGAACGATGATTATGATCGGATGACCGTAAACATGAATCTGACGAACTGGATCACTGACTGGTATTCGATCGGGGTCAAGTCGTTGTTCTCCACGCAGAACAGATCGGGAATCCAGGCCAGTCCCAATGCAGCCAAACAGCTTAGTCCTTATGGCAGCTTTTACGATGAGAACGGTCCAGGAGGCTACAACTTTCTGCCCATGGGAGATCCACTTGGTACACACCCGTTATTAAATACCCTGATCGATAATAAAGACATTGAAAACAGTATCTGGGGATTGATTTCAAGCAACCTCGAAGTCCCATTTGTTCCCGGCCTGAAATGGACACTGAACGCGTCGGCCAACCTGCGTAGCGCTACCCTTAATGAATTCATCAATAAGGAGTTGACTGCGGGAGCCAAGGTGAACAACGGAATTGGAAGGAAGGAAGAGCAAAAGAACGTCGACTGGACGATCGATAATATCCTGAATTACCGCCGATCCTTTAATCAGGTACATTCATTGGATGTCACCGCGCTCTTCAGCCGGGAAAGCCGTCAGGTCGATTTCTCAAGTTTGCGGGGAACCAACTTCTTTTCCCAGGCCCTGGGTTACAACAATCTGGGGTTGGCGCAGGTACAGGAAATCGGATCTAATCTGGAGGACCAAAACAGCATCGCATACATGGGCCGGATCAACTATTCCTTCGATGACCGGTATGCCCTGACATTGACCATGCGGCGAGACGGTTTCTCTGGATTTGCCAGGAATAATAAATATGCTACGTTTCCCTCCATCGCATTCGCCTGGACCGCCACCAATGAATCGTTCGTTCATTTTCCCTGGCTCAGCTATCTTAAATTACGTCTGTCTTACGGCAAGAATGGGAATCAGGCAATTGGAAGATACCAGTCTTTGTCCCGGATGACATCAGATAACTACGTTTTTGACGGCACATCAGTGGCAACGGTTGCAGTTAATTCCATGGCCAATTACGATCTGACCTGGGAAACAACGACAACGGGTAATGTCGGAGTCGACTTCAGCCTGTTTGAACAACGCCTGGGCGGGAGTGTGGATGTTTATTCTTCCGATACAAGGGATCTGTTGCTTCGAAAGGCGCTGCCAGAGTCTTCCGGTTTCGGAGGAATTCTCACGAATGTTGGCCAGGTCCATAATCACGGCGTGGAGATATCCCTGAACTCCTCCAATATTAAGAAGAAGGAGCTGGTCTGGGAGAGCGGATTCGTATTCACACTGAACAGAAACCGGATCGATCAGCTTACCGGGCAGGATGCGGACGGCGACGGGACAGAAGACGACGATATCGGCAGCGGATGGTTCATCGGAGAATCGTTGTATTCGATCTTTGGCTACAAGACCGATGGGATCTGGCAACTGGATGATACCGATATTCCGGCTGGTTTTGAACCCGGCGACTTCCGGATCGCGGATATCAATGAAGACGGACAGATCTCACCCGAAGACAGGACGATTCTCGGCAATACCCTTCCAAATTATTCATTCAGCATTTCTAACACCGTTACTTTCCGGAACTTCTCTTTTTATATGCTGATCACCTCCATCCAGGGAGGGGGCGACAATTACTACGTGGGCAACAACAATGCAACACGGAACGTCAACGCGGGCTCCACAACGACTTCTGAACGGTTCAACCTGCAGGATGTGCCCTACTGGCGGCCAGATCGTCCTTCCAACGAATATCCCAGAATTAATTACAATCCGTCATTTCCCCATCCGATCCTCGAAGACAGGAGTTTTGTCCGTATCCAGGACATTAGCCTCGCCTATGACTTCAGCAAAAGCCTGCTCGATAAGCTAGGGGTTACGGGTCTGAAGCTGTTTCTGAGTGTTAAAAACCTGCATACTTTCACCAAGTGGACAGGATACGATCCGGAGAATGCGACTACATTTTCCAATTCTCCGTTTTTGAAAACCTATACGTTGGGACTCGATTTTAAATTCTAAAAGTTAACATCATGACACGCTCAAATATATATACCCGAATAGCTGTTTTCATGCTGCTGCTGGCAGGCGGATTGTTGCCTTCCTGCAGCAGTGACTTACTCGATGAAGTTCCCAAAGGATTTCTTAGTCCTGAGAATGTTTTCGAAGATCTGGAAGGGTTCCAATCGG
The DNA here is from genome assembly GCA_036570465.1 of Anseongella sp. Lineage (GTDB taxonomy): Bacteria > Bacteroidota > Bacteroidia > Sphingobacteriales > Sphingobacteriaceae > Anseongella. The sequence continues at coordinate 11,792 of DATCYD010000343.1, read as the reverse complement.
CAACGAACAATCTGTACCGTCTGGGACGCTCGCTCCGCACGTCTGACCAGTTGACCGGCGAGGGTGACAAAACCATTACTGTTATCTATGGTTCGGGTACCGATCTTGGCTGGTATTGGGATAAGAAACTCAATTTTGGAGATTACTCGCTTATTAATTCAACCAATGCACTTGCAAGAGATTATTGGAACCTGCTTTTTAGCCTGGTGCGGGATGCGAACGTGATTATTTCAAGGTTGGAACCAGCGCCGCTGGGTGAGGAAGAAAAGCAAGCCATTGAAGCCGAAGCACGTTTTTTCAGAGCTTACGCCTATCGTTTTCTGGTTTACCTTTACGGAGATGTGCCCATTGTCCGGGAAGAACTGACAGCCCCTAAGACCGATTTCTCAAGGGCACCGAAATCGGAGGTGTTGGCATTTATGCTCGAAGACCTGGAATTTGCGTCGCAATACCTGCCGGTTGAAAATCCCGTTGGCGATCATCTTTCCAAAGCTGCTGCTGACCACTTACTGGCAGAAACCTATATTTCCACCGGTGACTTTGAAAAAGCGATTGCTGCGGCAACCAGGGTCATCGATGACGGCCAGTATCAGTTGATGACTACGCGTTTCGGTACCCACGCCGACAAACCCGGCGATGTTTTTTGGGACCTTTTCCGACTGGGTAACCAGAACCGAAATACCGGGAATAAGGAATCCATCCTGGTATGGCAGGTAGAGTTTGAAGTACAGGGCGGTGATCCGGGATATAAGTTTGAACGGGCCTGGGGTCCGATACTGGAACAGCTGGTTGATTCAGACGGAAAGAAAGCTATTCTTCCATCGGATACCCTGGGTCGAGGTGTTGGTTTTTTCAGACCGTCTGTGTTTATGGAATATCAATTGTGGGGAGCAGACTTCCATAAAGATATGCGTAATTCCAGCTACAATATCCAGCGTGAATTCTACAATAACAATCCGGCCTCATCCGAATTCGGACAGGTCATTACGCCGCGTCCCGCCGACACGGCCAGGCGATACTTCGCATGGGTTAAGAAAGCGTCCCATCCATATGGTCACCCTCAGGGATACGATACCCAGGGACGGCTTTTTAGCGATATTTATGCAATCCGGCTGGCAGAAACCTACTTGCTGCGGGCCGAAGCCTACCTGGCCAGTAATGATCCGGTCAATGCCGCCGCTGACATCAACGCAGTCAGAGGACGTGCCGGGGCGACAGCCATTTCTTCAGATGCGGTGGATATCGACTATATTCTGGACGAGCGGGCGCGTGAGTTGATGGGTGAAGAACCCCGGCGGTTAACCCTGGCGCGCCTGGGACTTTTGTATGACCGGGTCATGCGCTATAATCCGGTTTCTGCACCTACTGTTAAACCATTCCATAATCTGTTACCTATCCCACAGGATCAAATAGATCGCGTTGAAGGCGGGGATGAGAAGTTCCCCCAGAATAATGGGTATCGGTAAGATTATATATTCATGTTATATTTGGATTTCTATGCGCATACCAGGTTTTCCATTTTTATTGATTTCGCTGGCGCTGGCCGGTAAGTCATCCGGTCAATCGCCTTCCGGCCAATCCGCGGCGGCCAACTCCCCTGACCGCCCCAATGTATTGTTTATTGCCATCGACGATCTGAGGGCCGACCTGGGTTGTTATGGCAACGAGGTGATTCAGTCGCCAAACCTGGACGACCTGGCGGCTCGCGGAGTGGTATTTAGAAATCAGTTTGTCACGATGCCTACTTGCGGAGCCTCGCGATATTCCCTGCTGACCGGCAGGCTTCCCCGGAGCAGGCGTCATTTATCGAATGCCATTTTTGAAACACGAAGAGCGGCAGCCAGGGCCGCCCGCAGCGAAGGAGCTGATGCCGCGGGGAGTGAAGGGAACGATGTATCAAGGACAGATGGTGATCCGAACGCAACCTCCGGATCTGCCAGCAGTCACGAAACCGGCGGCACCGGCGTTCCCGAATCGTTTGTGGAGCAGTTGCGGCGTCACGGTTATTATACGGTGGGCATTGGCAAGATCAGTCATTCGCCCGACGGATATATTTACGGCTATACGGAACCCCGGGGGACAGAAATGGAGCTCCCGGCCAGCTGGGACGAGATGCTGATGGACACCGGGAAATGGGGCACCGGCTGGAATGCTTTTTTCGGGTATGCCGATGGGTCGAACCGCAACGACCGGAAAAAGCAGGTGAAGCCTTACGAACGGGGAGAGGTCGGCGACGAGGGCTATCCCGACGGGCTTTCAGCGGAGCTTGCTGTAAAGAAGCTTCAGGAGCTTGCAGGCCGGGAAGAACCTTTTTTCCTTGGTGTCGGTTTCTTCAAACCCCACCTGCCCTTTACCGCGCCTGCGAAATACTGGGACTTGTATAACGAATCGGACATTCCGTTGACGCCGTCACCGGGAATTCCGGAGAACGTGAACCGGGCGAGCCTGCATCAAAGCGGGGAGTTCAACCAGTACCTGCTGGGCGAAGAAAAAGCCTCGCTTGACCAGCCGGTTTCCGGGGCCTATGCGCGAAAGCTCAGGCACGGTTATTATGCCAGCATCAGCTACATTGATGCGCAGGTAGGAAAAGTGCTGGCCGAACTTGAACGGCTAGGACTGGACAAAAATACCATCATCGTGGTGTGGGGTGATCATGGATGGCACCTGGGAGATGACAGGGTCTGGGGAAAACATACGATTTTTGACTGGGCGCTGCGAAGTACTTTTATTATGAAGGCGCCGGGCAGCGGTCAGGGACAAACTTGCGATGAGGTCATAAGTTCCATCGATATTTATCCTACACTGATGGAGTTGTGCGGGGTATTTCCGCCGGAAGGGACCGACGGGAAAAGCTTTGCGTCGCTGCTAACCAGCTCTCCGCCCCGGAAATGGGACAATGCTGCCTACAGCTATTACAGGAATGGCATTTCGGTGCGCACCAACCGATACCGCCTTACGCGCTACTTTAGGGAACAACAGCCGGTGATCGAGTTATACGACCACCGCCGTGATCCGTATGAGAACCGGAATATTGCCGAAGACAAACCCCGCAAAGTAAAAAAACTAATGCCACTGTTGGAAAAGGGAAATACAGGTCTTTACGGGAACAGCGGCGTGAAGTAACACTGCGCCGCACCGGGAAGTAACCCCGCTGAAGTGAAGCAACCTCAGCCAGAGGGCAAAACAAAAGTTAAACGGCTTCCGCCACGACCTCTTTCACTTCAGGTATCATGCGTTTAAGCAGGCCTTCAATGCCTGATTTAAGGGTCAGGGTAGAGGAGGGGCAGCCGCTGCAGGCCCCCTGCAGAATTACTGTTACCACGCCTTCGTCATACGTTTTAAAGGCAATATGACCGCCGTCCATTTCAATGGCGGGGCGAACATAGTCATACAGGATCTGCTGGATCTTTTGTTCGGTTTCCGTACCGGTGAATTTTACAGGTTCTTCTTTTCCTTCGGTGATTTTCAGCTCCGACTCCACCGCCCCTTTAACGAATTCCTGGAGAATGGGGACGAGCTCGTTCCATTCCGAGCCCCCGGTTTTGGTGACAGTTACGAAGTTGCTTGCAAAGAATACTCCGTTTACGAAAGAGAAATTGTATAATTCTTTTGCGAAAGGGGAGCTTTCGGCACTTGCACGATCCGGGAAATCAACGCTGCCGTTGATCAGCAGTTTATTGGTGATAAATTTCATCGTCGCCGGATTCGGCGTCGCTTCTACATATACATTTATAGTTGACGTCATTTCTTGAAGTATTATCTATTAATACCAGACAAATTAAGGCGCGGTTTGTTTGTCTCCAATCAATACCCGGTGTAGTTGTGCGGGCTGAATTTCTTTAATTCTGCTTTGACGTTTTCTTTGAGCTGCAGGCCGTCGATGAACGAGTGGATCTCTGCCTGGCCTACGGCGCCGTTCTTCCGGGTGAGGTCTTTCAACGCTTCGTAGGGCTTAGGATATCCTTCCCGCCGGAGAACTGTTTGAATGGCTTCTGCTATCACAGACCAGTTGTTATCCAGGTCATGATCGATGGCCTCCTTGTTGAGTACCAGCTTGGAAAGCCCTTTCGCCGTAGATTTCAGGGCGATCAGCGTATGACCAAGGGGGACACCCAGGTTACGCAGCACGGTAGAATCAGTGAGGTCGCGTTGCAGCCTGGAAACAGGAAGCTTAGCTGAAAAATGCTCAAAAAGAGCATTGGCAATGCCCAGATTTCCTTCGGAGTTTTCAAAATCAATCGGATTGACCTTGTGAGGCATGGCTGAGGAACCCACCTCTCCCGCTTTGATGCGTTGTTTGAAATAATTCATGGAAATATAAGTCCACATATCCCGGTTCAGGTCTATCAGGATATTGTTGATCCGTTTGAAACAGTCGCAATCAGCGGCCAGGTTATCATAATGTTCGATTTGTGTGGTCAGCTGTGAGCGTTGCAAACCCAGCACATTGTTCACGAAATTATTGGCGAATTCCACCCAGTTTACCTCTGGATAGGCTGCTACATGCGCATTGAAATTGCCGGTAGCTCCTCCGAATTTCGCCGACCAGGGAACATGGTTCAGTAGCTGTAATTGTTGTTCAAGCCGTTCCACAAATACGGCGAGCTCTTTTCCGAGACGGGTGGGAGAAGCCGGTTGCCCATGGGTCTTGGCCATCATGGTCACCTCACTCCATTCTTCACACAGTTCATTGAGTTTTGTGATCAGGTCATGCACTTCAGCCAGGTATATTTTTTCGACTGCTCCTTTCAGCATCAACGGGACTGCTGTATTATTGATATCCTGGGAAGTAAGGCCAAAATGGATGAATTCTTTATATTCGCCCAGGCCAAGTTCGTCGAATTTACCCTTCAGGTAATATTCAACAGCTTTGACATCATGATTGGTTGTTTTTTCAATCTCCTTGATCTCCCGGGCATCATGTTCGTGGAAACGTTCAGAGATATCCCGTAGCTTGTCATAGTCTTCCGGTTTAAACGTTTTCAGTTGGGGCAGCGGCAGCTCGCAAAGCGCAATGAAATACTCCACTTCAACTCTGACCCTGTATTCCATGAATGCAGCTTCTGAAAAATAAGGAGCCAGTTCAAGGGTATGGCGATGATAACGACCGTCTATTGGGGAAACGGCGGAAAGTGCGTTAACTGACATAGAACAAACTTTTTTCAAAAGTAACCCATTGCTGCCTAAAACAAAAATGTTACACGAGTAAAATGATCTTTTATGCCGGAAACTTTGGAATTGAAAAAAGTTTCCATAGTTTTGCGGGCAGGAGAATTGACGTGGAAGAAAGAATATTATCTGGAGCTGAAGAACTTTTTTGCCGATACGGCATTAAGAGCATTACGATGGACGATATTGCCGGCCATCTTGGTATTTCAAAAAAAACAATTTACCAGTTCTATAAGGATAAGAAAGAACTGGTACACCGGTTGATGAAGAAAATGGTCGTCGATCAGGAAAAAGAGATTTCCGAGCATGAAGCAGGTGCTGCCAATGCAATTGAGGAAATGTTCGCGGTCATTGTTTGTCTGGAGCGCATGATGCAGAGTATCAGTCCGGTTATTTTTTTCGACCTTCATAAATACCATCCCGAGTCGTGGAAACTATACCAGGATTTCAGGGATAATTACCTGATCAATCGTGTTAAGTTGAATCTGGAAAGAGGTGTTTCAGAGGGTTTGTACAGAAAGGATATGAATATGGATATTCTGTCTATATTACGTATTAACCAGCTGGATGCCGTTTTCAGTACCCAGGTATATCCGCCTTCCCGGTTCGATATGGGCACCGTATTGAGCGAACTGACCAGTCATTTCTTATACGGAGCGGTGTCATTGAAAGGGCACCGGATGATCAATGAGTATAAGGGTATCCGGGAAGATGAACCAATTTCAGTGAAAAAGACTAAATCACGCACAAAACATGAAGAATAAGTTGTTGATAACCGGGGCTTTACTATTCTCCCTTGCGATAGCAAAAGCCCAGGATACTACCGAAACCTTTCAGTTCAATCTGCAGGAGTGCATCGATTATGCGTTTGAACACCACTATCAGGTGAGAAACGCAGAGGTGGATGTTGAATTGGCTGAATCGGAGGTAAAAGAAACCATCGGCATGGGGCTTCCGCAGGTAAACGGGAATGTGAATTTCCAGGACTATCTGAAACTGCCCACGCAGCTGATTCCCGGTGAGTTCTTTGGCGGAGAACCGGGCACCTATATTCCGGTGCAATTCGGTACCCAGTTTTCACTTACCTATGGGCTGGAAGCTACCCAACTGCTTTTCGATGGGAGCTATTTTGTCGGACTCAAGGCATCAAAGGTATATAAGGACCTGTCGATCAAGAGTCTGGAACGTTCCCGTATCGAGACGGCCATCGCAGTTTCAAAAGCCTATTACGGCGTGTTGGTAACCGATGAACGCCTGCAGCTGGCGGACGCGAACATTTCCCGGCTGAAAAAGCAACTGGATGAAACCGAGGCCTTGTACAAGAACGGTTTTGCCGAAAAGATCGACGCTGACCGGTTGCAGGTGCTGTACAATAATTCCCAAACCGAACGGGAAGGATTGACCCGCCTGGCGGCGCTAAACCTGTATATGTTGAAGTTTCAGATGGGTATGCCGGTCAATGCGCAGCTGTCGCTGGAAGAAACCATCGACGATGTTCAGTTTGAACCCGCTCCGCTACTTAACCAGGACATTGACCCTGCGGACCGCATCGAATTTTCGTTGTTGCAAACCCAGGAGAGCCTTAATGAGCTTGATCTGAAACGGTACAAAACCACCATGCTTCCCCGGATTGAGGCCTTTGGAAGCTATAACCGGATGGGGCAGGAGAACAGTTTCAGCAACTTGTTCAACGGAGACGGGCAGTATTTTCCAACCACTGTAGTTGGTTTGCGCATATCCATTCCGCTGATCGGCGGTGGACAAAAATGGCAGCAGGTAAAGCAGGCCAGATTGAACCTGCTAAAAACGCGTAACGAAATGGATAATCTCCGGAATGCCATTTCTCTGGAAGTCCGGCAGGCTACCACCACCTATATTAATAGTGTGGAATCCATGGACAATCAGGAGCGGAACATGGAACTGGCCGGAGAAGTTTACCGCGTGACGCGGATCAAATATTCCGAAGGAGTAGGAAGCAGTCTGGAAGTCACCACAGCTGAAACGTCTCTGAAGGAGGCGCAAACCAATTATATTAATTCACTATACGATGCCCTGATTGCCAGGATTGATCTGCAAAAGGCAAAGGGAACCATTGAAACCGAGTAATAAACGATGACCATGAAGAAGGCAATATTCATACTTTCAGCTGCGATAGCAGTTTTTGTTTCCGCTTGCGGAAATTCAGGCGAGACTGACAAACAAGGTCAGCTGGCGTCCCTTAAGGAACAACGGGAAGCCCTGGACGAACAAATTAAAACCCTGGAGGCCGAGGTGCTGGCTGATAATCCGGAACTGGCCCAACGCAAAGTTTATAATGTTACCATTGATACGATACAGCCTCAGGCCTTTGAACATTATATCCAGGTTCAGGGTGCGGTGGAATCGGACGATAACATTACCGTGAGCGCTGAAACCCCGGGGGTGATCCGGCGGATCCTGGTGAAGGAAGGTCAACGGGTCAGCAAGGGTCAACTACTTGCTGAAACCGACAGCCAGGTGCTGCAAAGTAATCTGGCGGAACTGCAAACGGCCTATAGCCTTGCGAACACGACCTTTGAACGCCAGAAAAATCTCTGGGATCAGAATATTGGCACCGAATTTCAATTCCTTCAGGCTAAGAATAATAAGGAACGACTGGAACAGCAACTGAATACGCTGAAAGAACAGATCGAAATGACCCGGATCAAATCTCCGATCAACGGGACAGTGGATGCAGTGATTGCCAAGGTTGGCGAAAATACCGGACCTGGTGTCCCCTCGTTCCGGGTGGTAAACCTGCGTGACCTTTCGGTGAAGGCACGAGTGACCGACAGCTACGCCGGCATGGTGAAAACAGGTAACGAAGTACTGATCACTTTTCCCGATATCAGGAAAGAGCTTCGCAGCAAAATCAGTTTTGTAGGACGTGTCATCAATCCCGATTCAAGAACCTTTGATGTGGAAGTGAATATTCCTTCGCTGGAAACCTACAAGCCCAATATGGTGGCTGTGCTGAAGATTGTCGATTATGCGGCAGACGAGGCCATTGTTATCCCGGTGAACGTGGTTCAGGAAACCGAAGGTGAACGTTATGTATTCGTAGCAGTAGAAAAGGACGGAAATACCGTGGCCAGCCGCCGTGTGGTGGAAGTGGGAAGCACGTATAATGCCCTGGCTGAAATAACCGCTGGTTTGGATTCCGGAGATAAGATTATTACCGTGGGCTATCAGAGCCTGACAGAAGGAGCACTTATCAAGGTGCAGTAACCTTAACTTAAAGTCGAATGAAAGACTCAACAAAAGAATTCAAAGGATCCAGCTGGGCCATTGAGAATCGTACCAGTGTTTACATTGCGACGATTATCATTTCTCTGGCTGGTCTGTTTACCTATATCACGCTTCCGAAGGAACAGTTTCCCGAAGTAGTGTTCCCTCAGATTTATGTGAGTACAGTTTATCCGGGAACCGCCCCGGCGGACATGGAGAACCTGGTAACCAAACCGCTTGAAAAGCAGGTTAAGTCCATTAAAGACGTAGAGAAAGTAACCAGTAATTCCCTGCAGGATTTTTCCAATATCATCATTGAGTTTGATACCAATGTGGACGTGGAAGTGGCCAAACAGCGGGTTAAAGACGCGGTGGACAAAGCAAAACCAGACCTTCCCACCGACCTTCCGGACGATCCCGAAGTGATCGATATCGATATTTCCCAGATCCCGATCATGAACATCAACCTTTCAGGTGATTATGACCTGATCAGGTTGAAGGAATATGCCGAAGATATGCAGGACCGCATCGAGGGACTCCCCGAAATCACACGGGTGGACATCGTAGGCGCCCTGGAGCGGGAGATCCAGGTCAATGTTGATCTTTATAAAATGCAAGTCTCCGGTACCTCTTTCAGTGACATAGAACAGGCGATCGCCTCAGAAAACGTAACGGTTTCCGGAGGCCAGGTATCTGTGGATGGCATGAAACGTTCCCTGAGTGTGAACGGGGAATACCGCGATGCGGAAAAAATGGAAAACATCGTTGTCACCTCTACCAGTGGGGCCAAGGTGTACCTGCGTGACATTGCCGATGTGGTGGACGGGCACGAAGAGCAGGAAAGCTACGCCCGTTTGGACGGGGAAAATGTGATTACGCTGAACGTCATCAAGCGGAGCGGCGAAAACCTGATCATTGCCTCTGACAAGATCAATGAGATTGTGGACGACATGCTGAAGAATGACTTCCCGCCGGGGCTGAAAAGTACCATTACGGCTGACCAGTCAGACAATACCCGCATCACTCTCCACGACCTGGTGAACACGATCATTATCGGATTCGTTTTGGTAACGATCATCCTCATGTTCTTCATGGGAACCACCAATGCGATCTTCGTGGCCCTGGCGGTGCCCCTGTCGTCCTTTCTGGCCTTCCTGATCATGCCCGCTCTTGATTCGGTACTTCCCACCAGTTTCACGCTGAACATGATGGTCCTGTTCTCTTTCCTGCTGGCGCTGGGTATTGTAGTGGATGACGCCATTGTGGTGATCGAGAACACCCACCGGATTTATGATAATGGCAAAATGGAGATTAAAAAGGCGGCGAAGATTGCGGCAGGGGAGGTGTTCCTGCCTGTTTTGTCCGGAACCATCGTAACGCTGGCGCCATTTATTCCGCTGTTGTTCTGGCCAGGGGTAATCGGAAAATTCATGTTCTTCTTACCGGCGACACTCATTATAGCTTTGCTGGCATCGCTTGTGGTGGCCTATACCATGAACCCGGTATTTGCTGTGGATTTTATGAAGCCACATAATGAAGATCCCAACCACCATAAGAAGATTACCAGAGGGTTTAAGATCACAGCCCTGGTATTTGCCATACTAGCCTTGATCTTTTATGTATCGGGTCTCTTTGGTGTCGGAAATTTCATTGTCTTCCTGTTCGGCATTTATGCGCTGAATAAATTTGTGCTTACAGGATTGATCCGCAGGTTTCAGAATAATTTCTGGCCAAAAGTACAGAATGGATATAAAAATATCCTTAGCTGGTGCCTGTATAAAAAACGGCCCGTTCTTGTTGTGATTGGTATGTTCCTCCTGTTTGGTTTTAGTATCGTTTTCACGATGTTGAGACAGCCGCCTGTAGGATTTTTCCCGCAAAGTGATCCCAATTTCATCTATACCTACATTGAACTACCCATCGGCACGGATCAGGCCTATACCGATTCGGTGACCCATATTGTTGAAAACCGGATTACCAGGGTGATGCAGGAAGACACCGCATTGGTAGAATCAATTATATCAAACGTAGCCATCGGGGCCAGCGACAATCCCATGTCAGGCGGTTTTGAAACGAGTCCTCATCTGGGAAAGGTCACGGTGGCGTTCGTGAAGTTTGCAGAACGGGATGGCAAATCTACCAAGGTTTACCTGGATAAGATCCGAAACTCGGTACAAGGAATTCCAGGCGCGGAAATTACCGTGGATCAGGAACAAGCCGGTCCGCCAACAGGCAAGCCGATCAGTATCGAGATCTCGGGTGAAGACTTCGATGTGCTGATTGATGCAGCCAATGATGTTCAGGATTATCTTGTTGAACAGCACATTGGCGGGGTGGAGGAGTTAAAATCCGACTTTCAAAGTAATAAACCCGAGATTTCGGTCAGAATTGACCGGGAAAGGGCGCGTCGGGAAGGTATTTCCACGGCCCAGATCGGACTGGCGCTGAGAAACGCATTGTATGGGAAAGAGGTTTCCAAATTCAGGGATGAGAACGATGATTATCCAATTATGGTACGCCTGAAAGAAAGCCAGCGAAACAATGTGAATACGTTGATCAATATGCCTATTACTTTCCGTGACGCTAATTCAGGCCAGGTTCGCCAGGTTCCGTTATCATCCGTGGCGACCATTGATTATACCAGTACCTATGCCCGGATCACACGAATCGATCAGAAACGAGTGATCACACTTTCCTCAAACGTGTTGAGTAATTACAATGCCAATGCCGTTGTGGCCGAGATCAAGCAGTCGCTGGATAATTTTCAGGCACCTGAAGGAATTGACATCAGAATGACCGGTGAACAGGAAGATCAGGCGGAAACCTCAGGATTCCTTACCATTGCCTTCCTGGTATCCTTTGGTCTGATATTCATGGTTCTGGTTACGCAATTCAACTCATTGAGCAAGCCATTGATTATCCTGGCTGAAATTTTCTTCAGCATCATAGGGGTGCTGATCGGCTTCTCGCTATTTAAAATGGAAATATCCATCGTCATGACCGGGGTGGGGCTGTTTGCCCTGGCAGGGGTAATCGTCCGGAACGGCATCCTGTTGGTAGAGTTTACCGACCTGCTGATTGAACAGGGGGTAGAAACCCGGGAAGCAATCATCGAGGCCGGTAAAACCAGAATGACACCGGTCATATTAACAGCCCTTGCAGCCACCATGGGATTAATCCCCCTGGCTATTGGTTTTAATATTGACTTTGTGAAAATGTTTACCGAGTTGAACCCTCACATCTTCTTTGGAGGCGATAATGTGGCCTTTTGGGGACCGCTTTCATGGACGATGGTTTTTGGCCTGATATTTGGTACATTCATAACGTTGATACTGGTACCGGTTTTATACTATATCGTTTATAAGTTAAAAGTAAAG
>DATCYD010000342.1:0-10526 GCA_036570465.1 Anseongella sp. | reverse complement strand
TGTCAGGTAAATATACATTGAATTTTACCGACCGGTGTCCAGGTATCTCCGATCAGACAACCACCCATCCTATAGCCAATAGTAATCAGGCATTAAGATTAGTTATTTTATTTATAACCCTAAAGGCTCTATCTTTACTCTGAAAGAGATATTTTCCTGAACCATGAATGAATATCACGATAGAAGAGGCTTTTTGAAAAAGAGCGCCCTGGCAACCCTGGCTGGCATCGTAGGCACAAAAGTAGCTTTTGCCGATAAGATCCCTGCCCATGTTACCCCTCTCCCCTTACTGGACGACCCAATGGAAGGCAAGGATCCCGGAATGACCGTATTGAGCAACAGGCCTTGGAATGTCGAAGCTCCTGCGCATCTTCTGGATGACCCGGTTACTCCCACCGACAGAATGTTTATCCGGAATAATGGTTTGATACCTGAGGAGACCATTGATCCTGCAAAATGGACATTGACCATCAACGGCGAATCCGTTAATGAAAGCCGCATATATACGATTGAAGATCTTAAAACACGTTTCAAAACACATACTTACCAGTTGGTGCTGGAATGCGGCGGAAACGGGAGGTCAGGGTATTATCCTCCGGCTTCAGGCAACCAATGGACCACAGGCGGGATTCATTGCGCCGAATGGACAGGTGTCCGGCTTAAGGATGTACTGGCCGATGTGGGACTGAAGGGTGATGCTGTTTACATTGGATACTATGGCAAGGACATCCATCTGAGCCGGGACCCCGAAAAGGTAACGATATCAAGGGGGGTCCCCATTGATAAAGCCCTGGAAAACGAGACTCTGATTGCATGGGCAGTAAATGGACAGGATATCCCTTTGGTGCATGGGTATCCGCTTCGGCTGGTCGTCGGAGGCTGGCCCGCTTCTACCTCCGGAAAGTGGCTGCATACTATCTCGGTGCGGAACATCGTGCATGACGGCCCTAAAATGGCCGCCCCCAGTTACCGGGTACCTGTTCACCCCATTCAACCCGGTGAAACCATTGAAGAAACCGATGAAAATTTTCGGATCATTGAATCAATGCCCGTTAAATCATTGATCACTTGCCCCAGGTCCGGCGCCATCCTTTCTTCAGACAAAACCTTACCAATGCGGGGACATGCATGGGCAGGAGACCTACAGGTTAAAGAAGTTGCCCTCTCAATTGACTACGGCGCATCCTGGCAAAAAGCGAAGCTTCAATCTCCCCAAAACCGGCTGGCCTGGCAACATTGGTCGTCCGTGATCGAATTTCCGCAGACCGGTTATTATGAAATATGGGTAAAGGCCACTGACAGCAACGGAATCATGCAGCCCATGGTCATGCCCCAATGGAACCCGCGCGGATATATCAACAACTCCTGTCACCGGATTGCCGTAAAAGTAGAATAGCAAATGCCATGAACATATTGAACGCATTTTTTTTAGCAGCAATCTGCCTGCTGACATCCTTAGGCATTACAATTACCGGCTCTATGACCGTTACCGAAAGTGTCATGATAACAGGCCAGGCATCCGACACCCTGAAATACGATTCTCAGACTGGCCTGGTCGTTGACAAGAACATGGCCCTTGTTGTTGCAAGTTGTTCAGCATGCCACTCTACTGAACTGATCCGGCAGAACCGTTTTACACGCGATGGATGGATCGCCAAGATACGCTGGATGCAACGGGAACACAACCTTTGGGACCTGGGAGAATCAGAAAAGGCCATATTGGATTACCTGGAGAAATATTATTCCCCGTCGAGCATGGATGCCAGAGCACAAATGCGACGTGCTCCTTTGGGAGATATCGAATGGTATGACTATTAATGCCCCGCATATAATTAAATCATTTAAATCGTACGTTCATGTCAAAAGAAGCCTTCAAAACCGTACCCGTACGGACAGAAAAAAGAATTTGCGAAGTCGCCTGGTTCGATGACCTTTGTGGCGGAGACACCGCTTTTCTTGGTAACGTGGACCCACAAAGACGCAGTAACTATGCACATTGCGCCAACATTATGAAAACGGCCGACCGGATGGGTTTTAAGAATATTCTTCTTCCCACCTCCTATATAACCGGACAGGAGGTGATCCCGTTCGCAGCGGCCATGGCCCCTCAGGTGAAGAATATCAATATGCTTACAGCGATGCGAACCGGAGAAATACACCCCACTATGCTTGCAAGGCATATTTCAACGCTGGATCATATCCTGGAAGGGCGCCTTACGATCAATATCATTAATTCGAACCTGCCAGGTCTGCAAGAAGAGTCGGAACTGCGTTATAAGCGTTGCGAAGAAGTGATTGAAATCCTGAAGCAGGCCTGGACCCAGGATGAAATTGACTTTAAGGGCGATATTTATCAGTTTAAAATGCCCTCGGATCCTGTAAAGCCTTACCAGCAAAACGGAGGTCCGCTTTTGTATTTCGGAGGCATCTCTCCCCGCTCCAAGGATGTATGTGCAAAGCATTGCGACGTTTTCCTGATGTGGCCCGAACCGGAGGAAAATATTTACGCAACCATGCAGGACATGAGCGCGCGGGCTGCTCAGTATGGCAGAAAAATAGATTTCGGCTTGCGTGTGCATGTAATTGTCCGGGAAAATGAAGAGGATGCCCGCGCTTATACGAAAACCTTGATGTCAAAGTTTGACGCGGAAATGGGCGAAAAGCTGAAGCACCGCGCGCAGGATTCCAAATCTGCAGGTGTGCTGCGGCAGGACGAGTTGCGTAAAAATGCCGACGCTGACGATTTTGTGGAGCCGATGCTATGGACTGGCATCGGGCGTGCCCGTTCCGGTTGCGGGGCAGCCCTGGTAGGCACTCCCGATCAGATCATTGAAAAGCTGAACAGATATATGGACATGGGGATACGCGCCTTCATCCTTTCAGGCTATCCTTTAATTGAAGAATGTGAATTATTTGGCAAGTTGGTGCTGCCAAAGCTTCAGACAGTTAAACTGGCGGAAGAACAGGGGCGTACCCCGGCTGAAACACCAGTCACCCCGCTAACCACAGGCGCCTTAAGGGTTGGCTGATCAATATCCTGCTATTTATTAAACGACCGACTTGATGAATTTAAAACAAAAAACAGTACTGATCACGGGTGCGTCCCGGGGAATTGGAAAACGGCTGGCACTGGATCTCGCTGCCGAAGGAGTGAATCTGGGACTCGTCGCCCGTAATTCAGAAGCCCTCGGTAGTGTGAAAGCGGAAGCTGAAGAACATGGTGTCAAGGTGTTAACCTTTACCGGGCAAGTGTCAGACGAAAGGCTGGCTAACAAGACCATCACCAGCATGACGGAGTCATTTGGCCAGATCGACTATTTGATCAACAATGCTGGATTCGGCATTTTCGGGCCCACCGAAAGCTATACGGAACAATCCTGGTCAGATATTTATGACACGAATGTGAAGGGGACGTTTCTTTTCTGTAAAGCGGCATTGGCCCCCATGAAAAAAGCAGGTTCGGGACACATCATAAACATCGCATCCGACGTAGCTAAACGAGTATTCGACGGGGGAGCTTTATATTGTTCCTCCAAATTCGCACAGGATGCCTTCTCAGCAGCCCTGCGCAAGGAGATCCGCAAAAACGGGATTAAGGTTTCTGTAGTCTATTCAGGCCTGGTTGACACCGCCTTTCATCCAAGCCCGCATTCACCGGAAAAACAGGACTGGCTCACCGATGAAAACATGTCTTCCAGCATTCGTTTTATTATGAAGCAACCATCACACGTGGTTATTGATGAGCTAATGATTCACCCCCTTTCACAGGATTATTGATCACAAGTATGATTCAGAGCCTAAGCACCATCGACCTGATTGTCGTTGTACTCCTCCTGCTGTTCCTTGTGGTCACCAGCATGTATTCGAGTTTCCGAAAGAAGAGCTCCGAAGAATACTTTATGGCTGGCCGGTCACTGAAATGGTATTCTGTAGCTGGTTCAATTTTTGGGACCAACATACATGCACAGCAAATCATAGGGATGATGGGTGTCGGTTATTCGATCGGTTTTGCCCAAAGTCACTATGAACTTCTGGCTGTGGTTGCCGTGCTCATCCTGGTGTATGTCTTTATCCCGGTTTACCGTAAGAATAAAGTCTTTACACTTTCCCAGTTCCTGGAGGACAGGTTCAATTCCGAAACCCGTTTAGTTTATACGTTCCTCATGCTCGCCTTTATTATGATCCAGCTGATCGCCGGATTTTATATCGGGAGCCGCACTCTTGGAGTCCTGTTTGAAGGCACATCCATGGAACCGACCTACCTGCAGGGCATTTATATTATCGCTGCAGTAACGATTGTTTTTACCGTGTTCGGAGGGATGACCTCTGTTGTAATCGCAGACAATATTCTGACGGTCATCATGGTAATCGCCGTATTGCTTATCGGCACCCTTACATATATGCAGCCTGAAATCGGTGGATTTACCGGCTTGCTTAAACTAGATCAGGCAAGCGCCAACAAGATGCACCTGTATCTTCCGTCCAATCATCCCGACTTGCCCTGGACGGGAATTTTTACCGGGCTGATCATCCTCCATTTCTTTTACTGGACCACCAATCAATACCAGGTACAACGCGTATTGGCGGCCGAGACCGACCGCGATGCAAAATTAGGGTCCATCGTTGCCGGTATGCTCAAGTTTATCATTCCATTTTTTTCGATCGGTGCCGGGACCGCCGCCTTTTACCTGTTTAAAAGCCGGTTCGGAGAAAACGTGGTGATGCCCGACGATACGTTCATTACCTTGCTGGAAACGGTAGTACCTGTTGGGTATGGCCTGAGCGGCCTTATCCTGGCCGGGCTCATCTGCGCCATTTTCTCAGCCATTTATTCAATGATGAATTCTGTATCCACGATGCTTGCCTATGATATTTATCGCAAATACATCAATAAGAACGCATCCGACAGACGTACCGTCCGGTTTGGACAAGGCGGTGTAATTGTTATGTGCGCCGTGGCCACCGTACTGGCGTACGTTACATTTGACCCGAATTCATCGGAAAACTTCTTTCTGATCCTCGCCAATCAGGCCTCGTATATCAAACCGGGTTTGGTAGTCGTCTTCTTCTGGGGAATTCTGTGGCAAAAAACCCACCCCATGGCAGCACTGATTGTTTTAGTTGCTTCCCCGCTGATCGGCTGGGGGTTGGATATCATTTATAACAACGTCCTGGCCGACTATGCTGCGGTAACCGACCTGTTCGGAGTGCATTTCAACTTCCTGCACAGGGTATTCATGATCTTCGTGGTAGGATCCGTCACATTGGTGATCCTGAGCAACTATTTCAACCGGACACGGGGCGTTGTCACAACGAAAGGCTTATCCGTATCTTTTTCGGGAACCTGGCATGCGATCCTCAGAGGAGCCGCTATTCATGCCCCTGTTTTAGCGCTGATAGGCCTTAACGTCATGACACCGCAAACAGCTGCCTACCCGGCTGCTTTGCTCACTTTTGGATTATTTATTTGGTACATGAAAAAGGGAAGATCTCCTTATCCATTTTACCAGGACGATGTTTTTTATGCTGGATTGCTAACAACAGCCCTGGTTTGGATTATGTATTTCTTCGCGTAACATTGATCTGATCGCTTGCAAATTACTTTTAAACATGGTTACGATTGTTGTAGGAACAAACCGCATTAATTCAAAGTCCGGGAAGGTGGCAGCGTTTTATAATACCAGGATCAGCATGCTTGGGGCCGAAAGTCAAATCCTGGACCTTTCAGAGCTTCCGGCAGATTTCACTGCTTCTGCCCTTTATCATAACTCTGGTAAAAATGAAAAGTTCAACCAACTAAGAATGGAAATGGAGCATGCCCAAAAGTATATATTCATGCTCCCGGAATACAATAACTCTTATCCCGGTGTATTTAAGGCTTTTATTGATGGTTTGAGCTATCCCAACGCTCTCTTGAATAAAAAATGTGCACTGGTTGGCATCTCCGATGGCACATCGGGAAACGCACTTGGTTTAAGTCATATTACCGATGTATTCAATTACCTTGGGATGCATGTGCTGCCTCAGAAGGTCCGCATCCCCTGCATGAAAAAAAATTTTGCAGAAGGGGTTGTTACTGATGATTTTATCCATAACCTTATCATTGCTCAGGTACAATGTTTGTTAGACTTTTAGTTTGGAAATTGCTAGAGGTTTCCGAAGTCAAATCCTTTTTCTTTAAGATTATTGTATTTCCTCCGGTTGAACCGGTAAAGCCTTGCAGCACGGTGAGAAACATTCTTTTGCTTTTCATCCAATTCAACCAGCAGACCGGCCGACAGCATTTTCTTCCTGAAGTTCCGTTTATCAATCGTTTTCTCCAAAACATCTTCATAAAGGCGCTGGAGATGGGAAAGAGTAAATTTATCCGGCAACAGTTCGAATCCCAACGGCTCGAAACGAATTTTTCGTTGCAGTTTTCTGAAAGCCATTTCCGCAATTGCCGTATGATCGAAGGCAAGTCGTGGGAGTTCGCTTAAAGGATACCAGCCCGCGTTCCGGGCAGAAGAAACACGCGGGGTCAACACCTGCTTCTGGACCTTAATTAAAGCAAAATAAGCGATGGTAATAATCCGGCCGTCAGGATGGCGATCGGTTTCCCCAAAAGTATAGAACTGCTCCATGTATATCTTATTCAACCCGGTAAGTTCAAATAATACCCGTTGCGCCGCCGTGTCAATATTCTCGTCTTCACCCACAAAGTTCCCGGGTAAAGCCAATTTCCCAACATACGGCTCATCCCCCCGTTCTATCAGCAGTATCTTAAGTATCCCTTCGTCAAATCCGAAAATCACACAATCCACCGTAAAAACAGATCGAAAGAGCGGCAAATCATTTGTCATAGTTGAATCCATTATTCCATTTAAGGTGACAACCAAATATAACTTTTACCGGGAAAATTGAAAACCATTCCTTCCTTTTAATAACTTGTCAAACATGATGAATAAACCCATGCTATTATTTCTGACCCTGCTTTCGTTGGCCTGCGGACGAGTCCCTGCACAACATGAGGTCCGGAAGCCGAATATTTTATTTGCTATCATGGATGATGCCACCTACCTGCATATGGGGGCCTACGGATGTTCATGGATAAACACCCCCAATTTCGACCGGATAGCAAAAAACGGATTGCTATTCAGGAATGCTTATACGCCGAATGCAAAATGCGCTCCTTCTCGTTCGGTGATCCTTACCGGGCGAAATTCCTGGCAACTGGAAGCGGCGGCAAATCACTGGCCGTTTTTTCCTGAAAAATTCAGGGTATTTACAGAAGTCCTCTCGGAAAACGGCTATCATGTTGGTTATACCGGCAAAGGTTGGGCCCCTGGGATTGCAAAAAATAAGGACGGAAGCAAACGAAACCTTCTCATAAAGGCCTGGAATCAATCCAGGACCACCCCTCCCACGAACGGCATCAGTGCCATCGATTATGCAGGCAACTTCGACCGGTTTCTGGCGAAAAGAAACGACATGCCCTTCTTTTTTTGGTATGGAGGGCTCGAACCACATCGTGGCTATGAATATGCGTCAGGAATAAAAAAGGGAGGGAAGTCTCTGGACCAACTTTCAGACGAACAGACATTTGCCTTCTGGCCGGCCACTGATTCTGTTAAAACGGACCTTTTAGACTATGCCTATGAAATCGAATATTTTGATCGGCAACTTGGAAAAATGATCGATGCGCTTGAGCGTTCCGGCGAACTGGAAAACACCATTATAGTGGTCACCTCAGACAACGGAATGCCCTTTCCGCGGGTGAAAGGACAAGCCTACGAATACTCAAATCACTTGCCCCTTGCGATCATGTGGCCGGGAGGGATCAAACATCCCGGCAGAACCATCGATGACTTTATCAGTTTTACTGATCTGGCTCCTACCTTTCTGGAAGTTGCCGGCATTCCAGCAAAGCAATCTGGCATGCAGAAAATAACCGGCAACAGCATACGTGATATTTTCGATTCCCCGGAAGAAGGCTTTATTGATCCTCACCGCAATTTCGTATTGGTAGGTAAAGAACGTCACGACGTTGGCAGGCCGGAGGATCAAGGCTATCCCATTCGCGGCATTGTCCGGGATTCAATGCTTTATCTTCGGAATTTCAAACCCAAACGCTGGCCCTCCGGAAATCCGGAAACCGGTTATCTCAACACCGATGGGGGAGCTACCAAAACATTTCTTCTTAAATATGCTTATTCAAGCCAGAGTGATCACCAATACTGGGAATGGAATTTTGGAAAGCGCCCCCCGGAAGAACTCTATAACATCAAGAATGATCCTGACTGCCTGAAAAACCTGGCGGGCGAAGAAAGCCTTCAGCAATTAAAGAACGAGCTGAACGCGTTTCTAAGCGATCGCCTGAAACAAGAGCAGGACCCAAGAATCCTCGGCCATGGTGACATTTTCGATCAATACGAATACGCAAATCCGAAAACCGCCCATTTTTATGAGCGGTATTTAAACAAGGACACCACCTTGAGCTGGGGTTGGGTAAATGACAGCGATTTCCAGATTATTCCATAATTTCTTAATACAGACATTACAGGCAAAAATGTATTTTTATCGAATGACAAAGACCTTGCTATCAATCGTTTTTTTGTGTAGCTGCATGGCTGCTGCAACACAGGTGTTTGCACAGAACCGCACAACGCAAATCCCGGCTTCGGGATTGCAGGAACTTAAAACAGAGAATGTCTTTCTGATCACCCTTGACGGTCTTCGCTGGCAGGAGCTGTTTTCCGGTGCGGACCCGGCCTTGATCGCTAACCACGATTTCGTAGATGATAGCGTGGCATTGAAAAAGCAGTTCTGGCGAGCTTCTCCTGAGAAGCGAAGAGAAGCCTTGATGCCTTTCTTTTGGAATGTTATTGCCAGACAAGGTCAATTATACGGGAACCGGACCGAAGGATCATTCGTCAATGTAACAAATCCGCACTGGTTTTCATATCCAGGATACAATGAGATAATGACCGGATATGCCGACAAACGAATCAACAGTAATGACAAACTACCCAACCCCAACCAAACGGTACTTGACTTCATCAGCGGGCAACCAGGCTTTAACGGAAAAGCTGCCGCCTTTGGGTCCTGGGACGTGTTTCCCTATATATTAAATGCAAAACGCGCAAATTATCCCATTAATGCCGGTTTTGATACGGTGGGCAGCGCCTCTCCATCCGGCTCGCTCACCGAAAGGGAGCGTCTGCTCAATCGGTTGTTGCACGAGATCCCGCCCGAATGGTCGTCGGTGCGTTTCGACGCGTTTACCCACCATTATGCCCTGGAACATCTGAAAAAGCGTCATCCGCGCGTACTGTACGTGGCTTACGGCGAAACCGACGATTTCGCGCACGGAGGCGCCTATGATTCTTACCTGCGTTCGGCACACCAAACAGACGGGTTCATTCAGGAACTTTGGGATTACGCTCAGTCAGACCCACAGTACAAGGGAAAAACAACCTTCATCATCACCACCGACCATGGCCGCGGAACAACACTCCCCGGCGCATGGCGCAGCCACGGAGCCTCGGTCGAAGGGGCAGATGAAATATGGATTGCCGTCATCGGGCCGGATACCCCGCAAGCCAACACATCAATCAAAGGCGAGTATTATCAAAACCAGATCGCCGAAACCGTCGCCGCATTCCTGGGTCTGGATTTCAAAACCCCGCACGAAACCGGCCCGGTCTTAAAACAGGCGTTCGGGCGCTTTAAGTGAACTACCCCTTCTGAGAAGGTGGCTTCACTATTTTAATTTTCCTAAATTGGTCATCAGAACCAATAACCAAGCATGGTCTCTTATAACAAACTGAGCGATGCGGAACTCGTCTCCCTGTTCAAAGAGGGTGATGAAACCGCGTATCTGGAGATTTATGACCGGTATAAGACGCTGTTGCTACACCACGCGTATAAAAAACTCGGGAATTTGCAGGATGTGGACGACATCTTGCAAGAGCTGTTTACCGATCTCTGGAACAAGCGGGACCGGCTACCGTTCACCTCTAACCTGTCAGGCTATCTGTACACAGCGGTGCGGAACCGGATATTCAACCTTTTTTATCGTCGCCAGCGGGAAGTCAGTCATCTGGAATCGCTGGCCTCCTTCGCCGAGGCAGGCGCCTGGGAAGCTGACCAGTTACTGCTTGAAAAGGAACTATCCCTGCTGATCGAAAAAGAGATCCGTGAACTATCTCCCAGGGTGCGAGAGGTATTCACGCTGAGCCGGGATCAGGGCTTATCCCACAGAGAGATCGCGCTTCAACTGGGAACATCTGAACAAACCGTTTCGAAACAAATCAGCCAGGCACTGAAAATGCTAAAGGTAAGGCTCGGGAAACTTCTGTTTCTGATCCTCTTGTTGTTCTCCTGACGAGCGACACGAATCGGCTCATATAAGCCTCTGAGCATTGTTTCGGGGAAAAAACCATTTTCCAATACCTGTTCTCCCCTTATTATTTGTCTTGTATATATGCGGGGGCCTATCCCCTGATGTATATGAACAACGAGGAAGCCAGAGATTTACTAAGGAA
>DATCYD010000341.1:0-18760 GCA_036570465.1 Anseongella sp. | reverse complement strand
TAACCTGGCTTTGGGGGGAGACGAAAGCAGCCAGCCGGCTGCCTCGCGGTCTCGAATTGAAATACGCGTCTGATTGTTCGGCAGGCAACGTCCTGGCAATGCCCTCGATGCGTACCTGCCTTTCCAGAAGATGCCAGAAGAAACTCAGTGAAACCTGCGGATTCTCACTGATTTGGCGCCCCTTTCGGCTGTGATAATTTGTATAGAACAGGAATCCGTCGTTGTCGAAATCCTTCAAAAGTACAATACGGGACGAGGGTCGGCCAAGTTTGTCAACGGTGCAAAGTGTCATGGCGTTGGGTTCAGGGACTTCCGCGGCCAACGCTTCCTGCAGCCATTTTTCAAACTGGGCGAAGGGGTCAGGGAGGATGTCCCGCCTGGCCAGTGCCTGCCGGGTGTATTCCATTCGGAGTTGTTGCAGAGTATTCTTTTGCGTGCTCATGTTGCGTCCTCGTGATCGTCTGCTGCAAACTTAATCTTTCCTGTGAAAAAAGTTTGTGATAGTGAATCGTTTTGGGTAGTTTTTGCGTACTTACAATAAAGACCCGTATGATTGGCGAACTCAGACCCGAAGCAGGCCGCTTATTGCTGGCCGAGCCATTTATGCTTGATCCCAATTTCAGAAGATCAGTCGTGTACTTGACGGAGTATAATGATCTTGGAGCCGTTGGCTTCGTGCTGAATCAACCGTCAATCCTGACGTTGAAAGATATTATCGAAGACATTAACGAAGATTTTCCTGTTTATATCGGGGGGCCGGTAGAGAATAACACCCTTCATTTCCTGCACCTTTCCGGCGACCGGATCGATGAGTCCCGGGAAGTAAGCGAGGGAATTTACTGGGGCGGCAATTTCGAGACCATCAAAGTGCTACTCGAAAACAAATACCTGACCAACCAGGACATTCGTTTCTTCATTGGTTATTCCGGCTGGTCTCCCGGACAATTGGAAGACGAAATGGAAGAGAACGCCTGGCTCGTGGCCGGGTCCCGCAGGGAATTCCTGTTCCATCCAGATCCGGATACCCTCTGGACCAGCGTCGTAAAGAGCATGGGAAAGAAATATGAGCACATGGTTCATTTTCCGCAGGATCCCAACATGAATTAAGTCAGACGGCGTGAAGGGGTTATTCGGTGACTATCCTGCAAATCAGGGGCAGACCTGATGCTGGTTTATTTCGGCACGTGAGACAGTACGTCTCCCTGCGGCATTTCATGACCGCCTTCAAAGATCATCAGGTACACGATATTTCCCAGTTCCTTTCGGTAGATCACTTTTCTGTCCAGGAAGAACTCACTTTCGGACGCCCCTGGGAAGCCTCGTTGCGCAAGCATGGTTACCATGTCCTCCAGGGGGACGAGTGCCTGTTTTGCATCCGGTGAAAAATCGCTAACGACCTTGTTGTACAGCCGCAGGGTCTGCGACACCGGAACTGAGCCCGTATAACCGTCGTGAATGCCTTCGTATAGATATAGGACGCTGTTCCGCCTATTTTCAATAGGGGTACGCATAAAATAAGGAGAACGCCGTTTCGCTTCTTCCATATCAGGAAAACCGTTCGTTCCCGAGGTGGCGTTTACAATATCATTAGCATAACGGTTGCTCCGGCCGCGGGATTCGTAATACCAGTCGACCAGGTTGTATATACCCGCGTACGCGGAGAAACTGCGCACCGTGTGCCTGGTTCTCATATAAGTCAGCACTGTAGCAAAGCCTCCTCCACTTACCCCGATAATGTGTATCTGCTCCTTATCGACGGCGAAATTTTCCAGTGCCCAGGTGATGGCGTCATCGATATCGCTGACCACCAGATCGCTGCCGCAGGCTTCGGGACGCTTGTTGGGGCCGCGGAAATCCGGATGAATGTAATGATACCCACGGTCAATGCACATATTGACAATCGTGTCACGTTGCTCGTAATTGCCGCTCCATGTATGAAGGCTAACGATCAATGGCCGCGGTTCCTTCGCGGGAGCCTCGTAAACATAAGCCCGCTGCATGGCCCCGTCAGCTGAAGAAACGATCCCGACCTTGCAGGCCTGGGGTGGCCAGTCTCTGGACCGGGTGTCGTCCCAGGCTGGATCTTCCTGCGCGTGGACGCCGGTCGAAGCGAACGATAAACCAACAAGCAAAATAAGGGCTTCGATTTTCATGTCAACCTTATAAAGGATTATCTTTTCAGGTATTTGTAGAGTTCAGGCAGGGAAGATTTCATTTCTTCCACAGCCAGGTCGCATATTCTAAAGGCCCCGGTTCCTGACAAATGGGTGTCGTCTTCTTTCCCTTCCGGCAAGGAAGGATATTCTCCGGACTGAATATGCAGGAAAAGCAATCTGGAACGTTCCGCCCCGTACTGTATAAGCAGTTCCCTGGTTTTCCGGTGGAGGTCTAGCAGAGGTACCTCTTCTTCCGCGGCTACTTCCCTGACTACATCAGGATATCTTCCATGGGTATCGTAAAACTGCCCGGATTCGTCAAATCGCCTGCGGACAATGGGAGTCGCCAGCACAGGAATACCACCCTTTGTCCGCACATCTGAAACAAATCTCTTTAAATTTTGCCGGTACGCACCATCAGGTGCAGCATACCTGGAGGGATTCTCTTTCTTTTCATCATTGTGTCCGAATTCGATGATCACGTAGTCGCCTTCCTGGACCTGCTGAAGCAAGTTGTCCCACTTACCCTCATCAATGAAACTTTTCGAACTTTGTCCGTTCACAGCGTGATTCTCAACCTTTACCTGCTCATTGAAATACAACCCTAACACTTGTCCCCAGCCTTTTTCAGGATTGCTCCCCCGGTAAGGTTTATTGGCCATGGTAGAATTGCCTGCCATGAATATGTGTTTCGGGCGCGTATTACCGTCCGGGGTTTGCGCCTGTGCAAAGGTCAGCGCAACCGCGCACCAAAAAATAAACACCAAACCGCTGACTTTTTTCAGGGATGGGAACCGGAAATTATTTAATTGCATTGTTTCAGGTTGAAAAATATTCTATCGCGTATATTATTAAAGGCCCGTGTTTCTGGGAGCGGCATGGAACGCTTTCAAGGCCTCCAGCAATTCTTCTTCGATTTCAGGGTGTTTTCCCAGCTGACTTTTCAATTCCCGGTGATCGGCCTCCAGGTCGAAGACCTCGGTTGGTTGCAGACTGTCAGCCAGCAGTTTCCAACGGCCTTTCAGTGCAACAGACGTGGCAAATGGTTTCGGCTTGGGTCCCTGATTCTGAAACTGCTTGTACAAATCCATTTGCCAGGTGAGTATCCGTTCTGGTTCTAACAGCTTTCCGGTGGTCAGGTGTTCCAGCAGGCTGATGCCATCCAGGCCGGAAGGGAGCTGCGTGATCCCGGTCGCCTCACAAATGGTCGGAAGCAGATCCGCCATGTGCCCGGTTTGGAATGAATATGCGTGATCTGGAATATGACCCGGCCACACGGCGATCATTGGTACCCGCAACCCGCCTTCATGCAGATCGGTTTTCCCTCCCCTGAAGGGGCCGGGACTTCCCTGAAATGCCGGACCGTTGTCCGAAGTAAAGATGATCAATGTATTCTCATACAGCCCCATTTCTTTCAGCCTGGCGATCAGCCGGCCGATATTCGCATCCAGGTGTGAGACCATTGACCGGAAGTACAGCTGGTCCCCGGTCACACCCAGCTTTGCATATTTTGACAAGTGCGGTTCCGGAGCGGGTTCGTAAGGCGTGTGCGGCACGTCAAACCATAGATTCAGAAAAAAAGGTTGTTCATCGTCCTTCCAATCTTCCAGCATGCGGATCGCCTCGTCGATTTTTATATCCGTCCAGTGTCGGTCATCGGGAGGCAGACGTTGGTCGTCCCGGATCATCGAGTGTCCGCCCTCCCGGTAAAGCCTGCGTTCGCGCAGCAGTACTTGGCGCAGCGGGCCCTCCATATTACAGAGGTAATGATCGAACCCGTGCTGAAGAGGTCCGGGGCGCGCTGTCTCACCCGCCATCCGTGCTTCGTAATCCCCGGGCAAAAGCCCTCCCAGGTGCCATTTTCCGATGTGAGCCGTCGCGTAACCCGCGGTCTTCAACAACTCCGGAAGCGTGGTTGCGGAAACCGGCAGACAGCGCCCTGCCACATCGGAAAAATGACGGCGGATATCGAAACGAAGGGGAAACTTTCCTGTCAGCAGGCAGGCGCGGGAGGGTGTGCATACCGCCGACCCCGCATAAAACCGGGTAAAACGCGTGCCCGAAGCCGCCAGGGCATCGATGTGCGGGGTTTCGATCGACTGGCTGCCATAACAGGAAAGATCCCCGTAGCCCAGGTCGTCGGCCAGCAGAATGATCACATTCGGCGGCCGGCCGTTTTCCGAAACGCGATGAGTTTCCTGCGCCTGTAAAAATGCCGGCAGGATGGATAACACTATTAAAAACAAACTGATTAGCGTACTGTATTTTTGTTTCATATTCTGGGTTGGGTTAGCTCTTATGAAGCTGTTTTTTGTAAATCTATGATGAAATTTTTGAAATGGCCAACCATATTGCCTGAAATTGTGATTTAAATTCTAAGATAGGTTACTCCGGAAACAAAAGGAAGTTAACACTTGCCCTTACAAACCAGTCATATCAGAAGAATTGACGACTTTCACGCGGTTCCCGTCCGGCGTACGGATAGTAGCATTTTTAAAGGACCATCCCTTGGCGTATTGAATGGTACCGGCTTCCTTCGCTTCAATGTGGACCGAATTCAAATAGAAATCCAGTATGGAACTACTTTCCGAGCCTTTGGCTTGGATCGCAGTGGTGGAATTCAGCGCACGCACCCGCTCGATCGTGACCCGGCGGAATGTGGGGATCCCCCGCCTTGCCGGAAGGACCGGCGCTGCCAGCGCCTTCCAGTGGTCCGGTATCGTCTTATTTGCATATTCTTTCGGTAAAACGACAATGTTGTAGGCCGAGAACCAGTTCGCCTCTACCTTCAACGCTACCCCCACTTTATCCATTTTAATATCCTGAAGCAGGATGTCTTCCACGATCCCCCCGCGTGTCGGCGCGGACTTGAACCGGATGCCGATCCGGGTCCCCTTTGCCTGCAGGTTCCGGGCAATGATGTGCCGCATGCCCCCGGAAGTTTCGCTCCCAAATGTGATCAATCCATGTCCCCGTCTTGCAATGCAGTTCTGGATCAATACATACTCTGTAGGGCGGTTGATACGCAGTCCATCCCAATCCCTGCCGGATTTAAGGCAAAAATTATCATCATTGCAATCAATATCCGCATTCTGAACCAGTATCCAGGAAGACGAATCGATATCGATCCCGTCGGTACTCGGGCCGTGTCCCCCGATATTATTTCGCACCTTTATTCCGTCCACCGTGACGTAGGAGGAATACAGGATGTGTACCGTCCAGAAAGCCGCCCGCTGGAAGGTGACGTCTTTAATCATGATGTCCCAGGAACCATCTACCAGCAGCGTTCGCGGACGTTTGACGTCATAATCCAACGCCCAGCGCAGCTTCTTTTGCTCGTATTCCTTCTTGACTGAATGGAAACTATCCCAGAACGGTTTGCCCTGACTGTCAATGATGCCCGTACCTGTGAGGGCCACGTTCTTTTGACCGATGATGTTAATGAGCGCCGCGGGCCACAGCATTTCCACACCGGCGATGCGGGTCCATATTTCCGGGTAATCGCTGAGCGATTGGCTTCCGAGCAGCTTGACATCACCGCCGATATGAAGTTCGACGTTCGATTTGAGGAAAATGGATCCTGTCAGGTAGCTGCCGGTTGGAAAGATCACTTTCCCGCCACCCCGGGCGGCACAGGTATCGATGGCCCGCTGGATCGCCGCGGTATTCATTGTCGTTCCGTCGCCGCGCGCGCCATAGTCCGCGACGTTGACCACAAGGGCCGGGATAGCGATTTCACGAGCGCCTACATACTGAACCCAATCCGGGTCGCTCGTTTGCGCGCTAGCCACCGAGCAGCTGAAAATGATCAACAGGCCGCCAATAGCCGCGATCAACCTTGTTTTAATCAGTTGCATAAGCCCCCCAGAATTTTAATTCGCATACTTGAATGAACGGTTCATTATTATAATTGGTTTCCTTGATCACGAACCGCAGGTATCGGAAATCACTTTCCGCATACTGAGGATCTATTTCGAATTCGAATCCGGCCCTGATGAATTCGAGGTCTTCATTGGTGAGCAAGTTCGGATCAGTTTGTCCCGAAGGAAGTTTAAGTTCGGCTGCCGTCAGCTTTACCCAATCATTCTGCCACTCGTTGGTGCCACCCACCTCGGGCCAGCCCGTCCAGTAACGAAGATTTGCTTCCTTGCTGCCGTCGCCTATTTCATCCAACGGTTTGGGGCTATTGGTCCCCCAAATCTCGAAACGGGTCATAATGGGACCTGAAAAAAGCGGAGCTCTGTTTCGCATCCAGATCCGCAGGCGACTGTAGGCGGCTTGTTTGCCCATATCAATGATGAAATACATTGGCAGGACCATGTGCTCCGGGTCCGGCCAGTCAATATATTGGCCTAACCGGTTGGCTGGAAAAGGATTCCAATACCTGTTGTTATTGAAAAGGTTCCCGTCATGAAGCGTCGCGAAGGTCTGATTACCGGTCAGGCCATCGGGCACATTAATGTCTCCCCTGTAAGCAGTGGTTTTATTGTCCCAGCCCCAGCGACTCCATATATAGCCGTTTTGATCCCTTCCGACAATCTCTTCCTCAAATAAGGGGGTGAGTACCGTATCATAGGGCTTGGAATAGTTGTTCCACTTATCCCGGAATTCAATACGGAATTGTTGCCTGGTGTTTTCCAGGCCGCGGAAGGAAACCTGACCGGCCGCTTGTTCCGTGTAATAGGTGTCGTACAGCTGGTATTCACCGAGCGAATCGAGCGTATATAGCGATACCGCCAACTCCTGGTTCAATGGATTATCCCATTGCGCGTAAACTCCGCCGAAGGTGGAGCTTGTCCGTATGCTCTTACGAATCAGGGCGATCGGCGGTGTGAGCGGCTTGATTCTGACCTCCACCGGCTCGGATTCATTCCAGCTTTTATCGACAGCGACCAGATGAATGATGTATTCATCGGTACTGTTATAGCCTTGCAGAAGAATGGTGTCCCGGTGGGCTGAGGAAAATGCTTTCTTTTCTTCACCGTCAGCAAGGGAATACATGGCCTTGACGCCCAGCAGATCATTATCAATGGGTAACTCATAGGTGATCTGCGCGCCGCCGTTTAAGTTGACCACTTTGACATCCCTAACCATGCCAGGGGGAACTCCGTCCGGGATATCGTTCCAGTTTTCCGGCTCGCTGCACCCGTACAGGAATCCGGCAATTGTTATTGCGAAAAATAGTTGAAATTGTCTCATGCTATTCATTCTTTAGGTTACCAATCCAGGTTTTGAATTAGATTTTTATTGGTTTGCAGAACGCCTTGACGGATCGGCCATAGATAATCCTTATCGGAATAGTGCAGCTGATAGATTGTTCTTTCCTTGTAAAAGTCTTCGGTCGTTTCTCCAAGTATATTTAGTCCCCTGACCGGTTTGTTCATGTACTCCTTGGCGAGTTTCCATCGCTTCAGATCCCAGAACCGGCTGCCTTCGAACGCTAGTTCATTCAGACGTTCCCGCCGGATGATCTCGCGCATGCCCTCACGCGACAGTGGTTTCTCGGGGTGGATTGAATGGTCGGCCCAGCTTTCCACCACGCCCTTAAGTCCGGAGCGGGTCCTGACGAGATTGATGTATTCATACACAGCAGCGTCAGGAGCGTCTTTCCATTCATTCGAGGCTTCGGAATACATGAGGTAGAGGTCTGCAAGGCGAATGATCGGAAAAGCATAACGATAGGCGGATATTTTGGCGCTATTATCAGGGACGCTTGTGAGGTAATGGACCATCTTTTTACAAAGATAGCCGGTGACCGAATACCGGTCGGCAGGCGTATTCCCACCGCCGGGGACGCCGGTTTTAAACTGAGTCACCCACATATCATTATCCGAATTCGTGCGACCGTTCCCGTAATACGTCCCTCCGTCAAAGGCGATGGCGCCGTAAAAGCGACTTTCCCGGTCGAAATGGAGATTAATAGTCTCAAAGCCCTCTTTAATATAGTATTTGTGAGCGTCGTCGCCGGTTCGGATATCCATCGGATCTACTCCTTGCCATTCAGCGTCTTCCTCGATCGGGATACCATTGCTCGTATAAAATTGTTCGACGATCCGCATGGTCGGCGCGTAAGTTCTCCATATTCCGCCCTGATTATGATTTGCAAGAAATACCGGGTGACAAGCGGTTTGCAACAAAGTAGGGTTGCTGTTCCCATCACCCCATATGATCTCGCTGTTCCAGCGCTCGGTGGCCGCTCCCCGCACCTGCATGGCCAGTACGGTCTCGTCACTTAAGTTTGCGGCAAAGTTCGTCGTCCTGAAATCAAACAGGGCGTGGCCGGCCTCATGGGCAACATCGATGGCTTCTTTTGCTGCATCCGCCGCAGCGTGCCATTTCTCCCGGTCATAGACCTGAGAAAACAATTTCACCCCCCGGTTATCGACTATTTGGGCATAGTCGGGATTTCCATTGAATAAGGGACTTGCCGCCAATAGCAGAACACGTGCTTTCAGCGCCAGCGCAGCAGGCTTTGTGGGCTTTCCCATGTCGAGCGTGACCGCACCGATCTTAAGGGGGAGCACTTCGGCTGCTTCATCCAGCAGCTGCACAATATAGGACACCACCGAATCAACGGGTTCCCGATATTGCTGCGTTTTTTCGGTCCCTGCGCTGATGGGTATGTTCTCACGGATAACTGGTATAGGCCCGTACATCCGGAGCAGCCAGAAGTGATAGAATGCTTTGAGGAATTTTACTTCCGCGATCCATTCGTCCCGTTCGTAATCCTCGAGATCGAAAGGCTTGTGGATGTTCTCCAAAAAAATGTTGCAGTCGCGCAACGCTGTGAAAAAAGGCATTCCGCCGTTCAGATCATAACCGATCTGCTCGCTGCCCCAATAATCGGCAAGTGGCGCATTGGTGCCCTGGGAGCCCCGGGCAATGTACCAGAGCCGTGGATCTATGCCAGCAACAGGATCCAGGTACCAGACCTCATCACCTCCAAGGAGTGCGGGATTTGTAGCGGGGTTGGAAAACGACGGCAGAAAGGCATAACGTCCATATAAAAACCCTTCCGCCTGGTGACGGTTATTGAACGCATGGTCAACCGTTGGGATATTATCCGGTATGACATCAAGATAATTTTTGCAGGAGCTGATCAAAAGAATACCCGCTGTGACCGCCAGCACTTTATATTTCGTAAATAAACTCATATTCATGGTATTTTGGTTAGAATGAAACGTTCACGCCGAGATTATAAACTCGCTGAAGAGGATACCCCAGGCCATTGCCTCCCATTTCGACGTCCCATAAATCGAAATCGGCAAAGTTCATGAGGTTAGTGCCGCTCAGGTAAATGCGGAACCGTTCCATTTTCATCCGGCTCAGAATGCCGGAGGGCAGGTTATAGCCCACTTCCACACTTTTTAGCCGTAAGAAGGAACCGTTACGCATAAACCAGGTGTTTCGTTGATTATTATTGTCGATCAGGTAATTGGACAGACGCGGCCAGGCGGCGCGGGGATCCTGGGAACCTTCCGACCAGTAATCCGAGGAGATAAACCGCGGCAGCCCGGTTTCCAGGATCTTGCCGCCGGATGTGCTTTGCACAAAAGGCGACATGGCGGCGGCATCGACCCAAAAGGAATAGCGTCCCGACCCCTGGAAAAAGAACGAAGCATCGAAATTCTGATAACCAACGGATAAGCCGAATCCGTAATTGAGCTCCGGCGTTGTCGGATATCCGATCGGCACCTTATCAATTTCATTGATTACGTTGTCCCCGTTAATGTCCTTGTATTTGAGGTCTCCGGCGCCATATTCGCCGAAGTCTTGCCGGGCGGCGTTGAGCACGTCCGCATCATCAATGAATAACCGTTCCCCCACGTAACCCCATTGCTGGGATATGGGTTGCCCGACACGGGATCGCCAGGGGGTCGTGCTGAAATCGGTTTCTTCATAGAACTGGAAGGTTGAACGCGCATAGGTGAAATTACCGCGCGCCACCATCCAGAGCTTGTCATTGATCGAATGGTTGTAGTCAACCGAAAAATCAATTCCTTCTCCGGTAGCTTCGCCTACATTCACTTGCGGAGTACTCCATAATCCCATGGAAACGGGAATATCCGCCCGTGGCTGCAGGATATTCGTCCGATGCTCCCGGAACACATCCACAATTATCTCCGCTTTATTATCCAGTAAACCGATCTCAAGTCCCAGGTTCGTTTTATACGCGATTTCCCATCCTATCAGTGGATTTGGATAGTTGCCGATGGTTACGCCACTTCTGGTTCTGCCATTGAAGTCGAAGCCCGTTGTGAAACTCCGGCCGGCCCCGATATTGACCTGTGACAGGTAGAAGAACCGGGTGGAACCAATTTCATCGTTCCCCACCAGCCCGTAGGTGGCCCGGAATTTAAGTTTGGAGATCAGGTTGTCGATGGAGCCATCGCGCCAGAAGTCCTCGTTGGACACTACCCATCCGGCGCCGAACGATGGGAAAAAGCCCCAGCGATGTCCGCGATCGAATTTTTCAGACCCGTTGTAGCCGAAGTTGAACTCCGTGAAATAGCGGGAATCGTAATTGTAGGTAAAGCGGCCGGACAAGCCCAGGTTTCTCTTAGGTAGCGATTCCGACAGCGAACCGGCGTTCGCGTCGAGCGCGTTACGCCCGATCAGCACAAACATGCCGCTGACCCCGTGCTTCTCGGCGAAGGTATTATTATAGGAAAGGGATGCCTCGGCATATACCGCGCTGGAAACAAGCTTATAACCTGGCGAGTAGTTCAGGAACTCCGTTCCGCTTTCAGGGTTCAATTCGGTCAGGAAATACTCGTTCGTTCGCCGGTCGTAACGCTGCACCTGGTAATAGAACGGATTATACGAACGAGAGAGATCAAAAGACGAGTTTCGCAGGGTGTTGAATAACACCCGCGCGGATAACCCTTTGACCAAACGGCTGAAATCCTGTTTCAGTTCCAGTTGGGCCATCATCAGGGTTTTTGTCTCTTCGCGATAACCTTTCACCATTTCCGCATACGGATTCATATACTGATCCCCGCTGTGTCCGCCGAAAAGTATGTGTTGAGACAGACTGTAGGTTTCGTCGGGAACATAATAGGCGGGAAACCGCACGGGGCTTACCCGCAGCATTTTCTTGTAGAGATCACTGCCGCCGGAGATGGGGCCGATGTAATCATCGAACGTTCCGTGCACACGAACGATGGCTTCCGTGGTGGGCGTGATATTGATATTGATATTGGAACGGACAAGGTACTTTTTCAGATCGATATTATTATTGAAATTATTGCGTTTATCAACGTTCAGTATTCCGTTATCCTGTGAAAAAGAACCGGCGATGTAATAGCGGGCCACTTTTCCCCCTCCGGAAATATTCAGGTTGGCGCGCTGATTGACGGTTACGTCCTTGGTCAGCACATTCATCCAGTCGGTAGTGGGATACGCATAAGGGTTGAGCCCCAGGAGGGTATTGTCGATCTTAGCGTTCGAATAAGGAGTGGCGGCAAGTGGATTACGGGTTAAAGCGGCTTCGTTGGCCAATTTCATGTAGGTAATGGCGTCCGCCATTTTTATTTCCTGCGTAGGCATGGAAAACGAATTCTCCAATCTGAATGATACGCGCGCTGGTCCCTCTTTCCCTTCTTTCGTGGTGACAAGGATGACTCCGTTCGCTCCCCGTGCGCCGTACAAAGCCGTTGCAGTGGCATCTTTGAGAATGGAAAAACTTTGGATGTCATCGGGGTGCATCCTCGAAAGATCGTGCGTAGAAACCTCTACGTTATCAATCAGGATCAAAGGATCCACCTTACCCGTACCGAACGAGGTAATCCCCCGGATAAAGAATTCTGCGTTGTCCTGACCGGGCTCGCCGCTCGTTTGGTAAGAGATCATGCCTGCGATCCGGCCGGCAAGAGCAGTCGTAAGATTACTCGAAGGGGTTCTCAGGTCCTGCACGTTCACGGTAGCGATCGACGATATCACACTTTCCTTCTTTTGTTTCCCGAAAGCAACCACGGTGACGTTTTCCAATTCTTCTGTCTTGGGAAGCAGCAGCACATCGATCCGTTTTCCGGGCTCGGCCGCAATCACTTGAGATGCCATTCCGATAGCAGAAAATTCCAGTTTTTCGCCGTTATTGATGACGATCTCATAGGTTCCATCGACGTCGGTGATCACCCCCCGGGGGGTGCCTACAACAGTGATGATAGCACCCGGGATGGGCTGTCTTTCGGAATCGGTAACACGCCCCGAAACCGATCGTTCCTGAAGCAGGCTGTCCGCAGGCTTTTCCTGCCGCAGGCCTTCCGCATATGCACTTGGCCAGAATATCAGGCACAAAGGAATGATATACAAATATTTTCTACACATTTGTTCGCTTTTTATTTTAATTACTTGATCTCGTAAACAGGCAGTTTGCCATGGCGGCAAACACTTCTTGCAGCCGCCTTTCGCTTAGGGTATTTTTTGTTTCATATATTCTGCGATGGGTTCTAAGGTTATTTAGGGATTTCAGGTCAGTGAAGAACTATTTCTTTCCTTTCGCCATTGTGTTGGAGTTTGCCCCTCAAAAGCGGCGAACCAGCGGGAAACATGAGCAATGTTATGGAAGCCCATCAGGTACGCGATTTCTTTGATTGAACGTTTCTCGTTAATCAGCAACTGCTTGAACTTTTGCAGCCTGCGAAATTGAATTTCCTCGTGAATACTTGTTCCCGTGACAACCCTGAACCGGTTGGCAAGCTGGCGACGGCTGATCGTCGTTACCTGGGCGACCTCCTCGACAGAAATGGAACGGTGTGTGTTTTCATGAATGAAAGCAATGGCTTTGATGACTTCGGAATCGTCGGAGGCAATGGTATCCGTGGACTGCCTGACGACCACTTCAACGGGATTTACCTGGACCGAATACTGGCGGACGGATTCGCCGTTCATCATCTGGTCGAGCAGGGCACATAGTGTTGATGAGGCCGCCCGCAGATTTCGGGAGATACTGGAAAGATTGGGTACCGTAATATTGCACAAAAGTTCATCGTTGTCAACACCCAAAACGGCCACTTCATAAGGGACTTTGATTCCTGCAACAGAACAAGCATTGATCAGGACCTGCCCTAATTCATCGTTACAGGCTAGTATTCCCACCGGTTTTGGCAGGGATAGCAGCCATTCCTGGAGAGGGACGTGAAAACGCTCGGAAAATCTGATCCGGGTGTCCTGCTGCCCAAATATATTTGCGAGTACCTCGATATCATGCTGACTTGCATAGTGTCGGAAACTTTGATGGCGGCCTACTGAAAAGTGAAGGAAATCCGCGCCAAAGAAAGCGAGGTTCCGAAACCCCAGTTTAAGAAAATAGTCACAAGCCATTTTTCCGTCCAGGTCATAATTTCCTATGATATTCGGCACGTTCGCGTATTGTTTCATGGACGTTGTTTGAACCGTCGGGATTCCCATTTTCAGTAACTCTTCCATATTCTCATGATGTTCTAAAATGCATCCGTCAGGCTGCAGGGACCGGATCGCGTCAACATCGTTCTTAAGTCGTTCCGACTGAAGATAATAAGCAGATTCGTATATGATCTCCCAGTGTGTGTGCCGGTTATTAAATTCATAAATACCTTTCAATAAATCCCGGCCGTAACCGCGATTGGATTCTAAATGAACGAATACCCGACGCTTTATTTCCATGATCTGCATCAGCTCTTGTGAAGCTGCTTTTGTAAATCTATGGTGAAATTTTTGAAAGAGCCAACCATATTGCCTGAAATGGTGATCTTAAATCCTAAATAGGTTATCGCAACGGAAAAAATGCTAGTACACTTGTGATTCTAAACAAACAGAATGACAAAACCCAGTAGTTTCAGGTGGACAATTGTTACGCTCCTCTTCTTTGCCACGACGATAAACTATATTGACCGGCAGGTCATCGGATTACTGAAGTCTCACATTGAGCAGGATCAAGGATGGACTGAAGCTGACTATGGTTTTATCGTATCGGCGTTCCAGGCAGCCTATGCGATCGGACTGTTGGGTTGCGGCAGGCTGCTGGACCGTATCGGCGTTCGCCGGGGATATGCAGCGGCGGTTGTATTATGGAGTCTTGGGGGAATCTTGCATGCCGGTGTACGTTCGGTAGCTGGATTTTCCATGGCAAGAGCTGTACTCGGACTGGGAGAAGCGGCGAACTTTCCTGCTGCTATTAAAACAGTGGCAGAATGGTTTCCGAAAAAGGACCGGGCATATGTGACCGGTATTTTCAATTCGGGTTCTTCGGTTGGCGCTATTGTGGCTCCGCTTATTGTCACGTTAATTACATTGCATTTTGGGTGGAAATCTGCGTTCATACTTACCGGGGCGATGGGATTTGTTTGGGTAGCCTGCTGGTTCTTATTATATCGCGCCCCGGAAAAGCATCCGCGGGTAAATGCCCGTGAACTGCAATACATCCTTTCGGATCAGGAGAACGAACAGGTCCGGGGATTAAGTTGGCGTGCCTTGCTAAAACACAGGGAAACTTATATCATTTGTTTATCCCGGTTCCTTACTGATTGGGTGTGGTGGTTCTTTCTGTTTTGGGCGCCTGATTTTCTGGAGAAGGAGCAGGGGGTCGATATGAAAGCGTCGATACTTCCATTAGTAATTATATATACGATGGCAGGTTTAGGTGGTATTGCGGGCGGATTTATTTCATCGCGGTTGATCCAATCTGGACACACGGTGAACGATGCTCGCAAAACGGCCATCCTGATCAGCGCGTTGGCAGCGCTGCCATTGAGCATGGCCACTCAAACCACGAGTGTATGGCTGGCTGCAGGGATCATCGGCATGGCGGCTGCAGCACATTCCATGTGGGCATCCAATATTTTTACCATTGTTTCCGACATTTATCCTAAGAATGCGGTAGCTACCATGACCGGCCTCGCTGGTTTTGTGGCTGCAGTCGGAGGAACGCTGGCTGCGTCATTTATAGGCCTGATCCTTGAATTCACCGGTAGTTATCTGCTTGTTTTTTCCGTTGCCAGTGTCATGTATCTCATGGCCTGGATTCTTCTCCGCGTTTTCATTCCAGTAATTACACCAAGAACTTTCATTCGATAAACTAATGCAACTTTTTGTTCACGACGCATTCCTGCTAACCAATCCTACGGCCGAACAGCTTTACCACACCTATGCGAAGCCATTGCCGATCATCGACTTTCATAACCATTTATCGCCGAAAGATATAGCAGAAGACCGTGTTTTCGATAATATAAGCCGTGTGTGGTTGGAGGGGGATCACTATAAATGGCGGGCGATGAGGGCCTGTGGCATCCACGAACATTTTATCACGGGTCCTGCCGACGATTGGGCAAAATTTGAAAAATGGGCAGAGACAGTACCCCGTTTGTTGAGAAACCCCCTTTATCATTGGACTCACATGGAACTTGCGCGGTACTTTGGCATAAATGAATTGCTGGATTCCCGTAGTGCTGCAGACATTTACGCTCAATGCAACCGGGTACTCGCTACACCTGATTTTTCCGTCCGTAATCTGTTGCGCAAGGCAAATATAGAGCCCATGATCACGATAGAAGATCCGGTGTACGACTTAACGTGGCACCGCCTGATACGGGAAGAATATGAAATTAAGGTACAGGCGGCATTTCGTCCCGATCCGATCTTTAATATCCGGCAGCCTGAGGCATTCAACCAGTATGTCCTGGCATTGAGCCAGGCAAGTGATACCGATATTGGGAATATCACGCAGCTGTACCAGGCCTTTGAACAACGTCACACCGAGTTTCATCAGTTCGGTTCCCGCATGGCGGATTTTGCGCTGGATTGGTTTGCATATGAGCAAGGGTCGGATATAGAGGTGGATGGTATATTCCGGAAAGCATTGTCGGGCAAATTGGTTGACATTCGGGAAGCCAATATGTTCAGGGTTGCCGTTCTTTTATTCCTGTGTAAGCTCAATCATCAGCGTGGTTGGGTTCAACAATTTCATTTAGGCGCCCTTAGAGACGTCAATCAACGTGGCGTTATTCAAATCGGTGCAGCCTGTGGCTTTGATGCGGTGAATGACGTTCCTTATGTAGCTGAATTCGGCAAGTTCCTAAATTGCCTGGAGATGAGTGGCACCCTGGCCCGGAGTATTTGTTTTAATCTCAATGCACGCGATAATGCTGCTCTCGCCGCGCTGGTGAATACATTCAACGATGGAAGTACGGAAGGGAAGATGCAATACGGGCCTGCATGGTGGTTTTTGGATCAAAAGGGAGGTATTGAAGAGCAATTGGACAGCTTTTCTGTGTATGGCGTATTGGGAACATTCATTGGTATGCTCACGGATTCCCGCAGTTTTCTCTCATTTACACGCCACGAATATTTCAGAAGGGTTCTTTGTAATATGCTGGGACAGGAAGCAGAAGCCGGACTCCTTCCCAACGACATGGAATTGCTTGGGAAAACAGTGGAAAATATTTGTTACTACAACGCAAAAAAATATCTGGAAATTTAAATGAAAACTTTTTTATTAGAAAACAAGCTGGCACTTATTACCGGTGGCGGTAGCGGAATTGGTTTTGGCGTAGCACAAGCCTTTATTGCAGCCGGCGCCCGTGTAGTACTTACCGGCCGCCGGAAAGATGCGCTGGAAAGAGCGGTGGCGGAATTAGGCCCGCGGGCGCAATACATCGTAAACGACGTTACGCGACACAAGATGATACCTCCTCTTGTCGCGGAAATTGAACGTGATCTCGGGCCAATCGATATCCTTGTCAACAATGCTGGCGCCCATCTGAAAAAAGAGGCCCAGCAGACGAGCGACGACGAGTTTCTGCAGGTGATCAATACCAACCTGCTTAGCGTCTTCAGTCTGACGCGTAGCTGTGCAGATTATATGATCCGGCGGCAGCGCGGCTGTATCCTGATGATCAGTTCTATGACGGCCCTATTCGGGATGGATCGCGTTGTCGCCTACGGAACTTCCAAAGCGGCATTAACCGGGATGATCCGGAACCTCGTATGCGAGTATTCACTACATAATGTCCGGATCAACGCGGTTGCGCCAGGATGGATCGAATCGGACATGTTTCTGCAGGCCGTGGGCTCGGATCCTGATCGAAAACGAAAGATTGAAAACCGGATCGCGATGAATCACTTCGGCAAGCCGGAGGATATTGGCCATGCGGCGGTGTTCCTCTGTTCAGATGCCGCCCGCTATGTAACGGGGGTGGTTTTACCGGTTGACGGCGGTGCAACGGTGAATTTCTGATGACTTAGTAACGTGTCAACTACTATTAAGAGGCAACGAGATGAAAAAATGGAAAGACGATGATGAACTGTTCTCATTGATTAAAAGGGAACTATTTACCGCAGTTGTCGGCGACATTTTGGATAAATGCGGCTATCTGCATCAATTTTTGCCCGCAGCCATCAGGCCACTGGCGCCGCAGATGGTAATTGTGGGACGGGCCATGACGGTACTGGAGGCGGACGTATTTGAAGAAGAGGCAGCGAATTCGGCCAACCCGGTCATGCGAAAGCCCTTCGGACTCATGTTCGAGGCATTGGATTCGCTGCAGCGAAATGAAGTGTATATATGCTCTGGCGCGTCTCCCCGTTATGCGCTATGGGGTGGACTGATGAGCGTGCGTGCCATGTACCAGAAGGCCGCCGGGGCAGTGGTAAACGGTTATTCCAGAGATACGAATGAGGTGCTCCAATTGAATTTTCCAACGTTTTCCCTGGGTGGGTACGCCCAGGATCAGGGCCCGCGGGGAAAGGTAATGGACTATCGGAGCACCATCGAATTCGGAGGTATAACGGTACAGGCCGGCGATATCATTTACGGTGACCGTGATGGGGTCCTGGTGATTCCACGCCAGGTGGAACAAGAGGTATTCGAAGGAGCTATTGAAAAAGTCCGGAAAGAGAGCCAGGTCCGCGTTAAGCTCCTGGAAGGGATGACTACTGTAGATGCGTTTGAAAAATTCGGGGTCATGTGATGCAGGGCTGTTTAAGACTGCATCCCGCTGATAATGTAGTGGTGGCTCTGCGCCGCCTTGGGAAGGACGGCCGGTTAACGGACACAACCGGTCCCATTGTCACAAGACAACCGGTCCCTGCATTGTTTAAAGTAGCCGTAACCGATATACGGAAGGGCGAAAAAGTGATCAAATACGGCATGTGTATCGGCATTGCCATTCGCCTGATATTAAAAGGAGAAGTCGTACATACAGATAACATAAAAAGTAACTACGTCTTTGAAACATAACTCAATGGTAAAGCTTACCGGGTATCCGCGTCGTGACGGAAGAAAAGGAATCCGCAATCAGCTTCTGGTTGCCTATACAGTGGAGTGTGCTCACCATGTAGCCCGGGAAATTGCCTGGCCTTTTCGAAGGAATGGGGTGCATGTAATTGGTTTTGGCGGCTGCGCGCCCAATGAATACGCCACGTTGATGATGAAGCGATTGTGCACACATCCCAATGTGGGCGGAGTACTGCTTGTCTCGTTGGGCTGTGAGAACATGGACAACGCGGGGATAGCTCATTCCGTAGCGGAAAGCGGCCGGCCGGTTCAAATCCTTACCATTCAGAAATGTGGCGGAACCCGCAAGTCCGTGGACCAGGGACGGGGCTGGGTGAAGGAAACCCTGCAA
>DATCYD010000340.1:0-17443 GCA_036570465.1 Anseongella sp. | reverse complement strand
CCAGTTATCAATCCCTGGCTGATCATTGGAGGCGTCCTTTTTGTGGTACTCAACACCGCGGCAGGGCTCATCTGGGTAGAACGACGGATGCTAGCGCTATGGCAGGACCGGTATGGTCCAAACCGGGCCGGGCCCTTCGGCCTGCTGATCGTCCTGGCTGATTCCATCAAAATGTTCTTCAAAGAAGACTGGATTCCTCCCTTTGCCGACCGACTGGTCTTCGTTTTCGCACCGGCCATCGTCGTGGCCACCGTGCTGATGAGCTTCACGATCATTCCCTTCGCCCCCGGAGTGATCGTAGCTGATTTTAATATCGGCATCCTGCTCTTCCTCGCCTTTTCATCACTGGGCGCCTACAGCATCATGCTTGGCGGATGGGCTTCGAACAACAAGTATTCCCTTCTGGGCGCCATGCGCGGAGCGGCTCAAATGATCACCTACGAAGTATTTATGGGCCTGTCTGTCATGGGCGTAGTGCTGCTGAGCGGATCCTTCAACCTGACCGACATCGTCATGGCCCAGCAAGAGGTCTGGTTCATTTTTCCGCAATGCGTAGGCTTCTTTATTTTTCTGGTGGCCGGCATTGCCGAAACCCATCGGCTGCCCTTCGACATTCCCGAGTCGGAAAGCGAACTGGTGGCCGGTTTCCATTCTGAATACTCCGGCATGAAATTCGGCATGTTCTTCATAGGCGAATACATGGGAGTCACCCTTATTTCCGCATTTGTGACCACCCTTTATTTCGGAGGATGGCTGGGACCGTCATTCCTCCCGCCTATTATCTGGTTCATTATCAAGACCTTCGCCTTTATCTTTCTGTTTATCCTGCTGCGGGCATCCCTGCCCCGGCCCCGCTATGACCAGCTAATGGAATATGGTTGGAAATTTTTGTTACCCCTGGCCTTGCTGAATCTGCTGGTAACGGCCGCCATAAAACTGATGTGAGATGATAAGTTTAATAAGAACCATGTGGCTCACGTTCCTGCATATGTTCCATAAGCGGGAAACCTACCAGTATCCCGAAGAGAAAGCACCCCTGCCAGCACGATGGAGGGGCAGGATCGTACTCACCCGTGACCCAGACATGGGTGAACGCTGTGTAGGATGTTACCTCTGTGCCGCCGCCTGTCCTGTCGATTGCATTGCCCTGCAAGCCACTGAAGACGAAAACGGCCGGCGCTATCCGGAATTTTTCCGAATCAATTTCTCCCGCTGCATTTACTGCGGTTTTTGCGAAGAAGCCTGTCCTACCTATGCCATTCAACTCATTCCCGATTATGAAATGGCCGAATACAATCGTCAGAATCTGGTTTACGAAAAAGAAGACCTGCTCATCAACGGTGAAGGAAAATACCACGGCTACAATTATTATAA
Organism: Anseongella sp.; assembly: GCA_036570465.1. Classification (GTDB taxonomy): domain Bacteria; phylum Bacteroidota; class Bacteroidia; order Sphingobacteriales; family Sphingobacteriaceae; genus Anseongella. The sequence goes on along the minus strand of DATCYD010000340.1, from coordinate 16,069 downwards.
AGTAGCCGGACTGGCCATCGGCGGCAAGGGAAAAGGCGAAGCTCAGAAAGAAGACCCACCTGTAAATCTGAAAAACCTTCAGCCATGAACATTGCATTCAATATAGCAGCCATTGTCGCCATCATCTGCACCATCATGGTCGTGACCCGCTACAACATCATGCATGCCCTGTTGTACCTGGTTACCTCATTCATGGCTGTTGCAGTGATCTTTTTCACCTACGGCGCCCCCTTCATTGCCGCGCTCGAACTCATCGTGTACGCGGGCGCCATCATGGTGCTGATGGTCTTTGTCATCATGATGCTGAATCTTGGCGGAGAATCAGCGGGCGAAGAAAAAAAATGGCTCCGGCCAAGAGTATGGGTTTTCCCGGCATTGTTATCGCTGGTGCTGCTGGCCGAACTTATCTGGCTCATTTATTCAGGCACCTATGTAAGTAATAAAGAAATAAAAATAGTCAACACAAAGGAAGTGGCCATGTCACTCTACGGCCCCTATATGCTGGCCGTGGAACTATCAGCCATGCTGCTGATGGCTGGCATTGTCGGCGCCTATCACCTGGGCCGGCAACGAAAGAAGATCATCCACCGCTTCCTGGAAAGGAGTGACCGATGAATTTACCCCCCATGGAAACCGGATTACTTCTGGCAGGCATTCTTTTTATGCTGGGCCTGCTGAGCGTACTCATCCGAAGGAACATCCTGTTCATGCTGATGTCCGTGGAAATCATGCTGAACGCCGCCGGACTAGCCTTCATTGTTGCCGGCGCCCGTTGGGAACAACCCGACGGGCAAGTCATGTTCATGTTCATCCTGGCCATGGCCGCCGCCGAAGTATCCGTAGGCCTGGCCCTGATCCTGCAAATTTATCACCAGCTAAAAACAATAGACAGCGATGCAGCAAGTAAAATGCGGCAATGAGGTCATATGGAGTTCGCTCAGACGAATCCGGGGGCTCCGGACGCGTTGCATCCGCCCGGAGCCCGAAGCAAAAAATTCGAGGCCGGGTGCGACAGAGCATCGTGAACTTAATACTAGAAATCCCGGCTGAAAGCCGGAAAACCAGAAACTAAAAAAATGTGGTGGCTAATACCAATAATTCCTTACCTGGGAGGGTTGATCCTGATTTTAGGAGGGAAACGGCTGACTAAACCCATGACAGGTGTCATTGGCTGCGGAAGCGTCGGGTTGTCGGCGCTGCTGACCATTATTGCCGGTATTGGGTTTCTATCAGGAGATGGAGAAGCGCTGTCAGTTGAGTTATGGAAATGGTTTAATATAGATGGATGGAGTCCAGGGGTGACACTTTACCTGGACGCCCTTTCCCTGGTGTTTATCTTTGTGATCACGTTCGTCGGCTTTTTGATCCATGTATATTCCATTGGGTACATGGCCCGCGATAAAGACTTCAACCGGTTTTTCACCTGCCTGAATCTTTTTGTCGGTTCCATGTTGATGCTGGTACTGGCTGATAACCTGCTGCTGATGTACCTGGGATGGGAAGGGGTGGGTCTTTGCTCCTACCTGCTGATCGGCTTCTGGTATAAAGATCCGGTCAACGGAATGGCCGCTCAAAAAGCGTTTATTGTCACCCGCGTTGGCGATACTGCCCTGGCGATTGGCCTTTTCATGCTGTTTGAAGCCTTCGGAACACTTCAGCTTCAGGAAATCCTGGCCGGGGCCGAAGGTTCCTTGCCGGCTGCCGCCAATACCACTGTAATCGCCCTGCTCCTGCTGGGAGGGGCCATTGGAAAATCGGCGCAATTGCCTTTACATACCTGGCTTCCAGATGCCATGGCCGGGCCCACCCCGGTATCGGCGCTGATCCATGCGGCAACGATGGTAACGGCCGGTGTCTATCTGGTGGCACGCACCCATGTACTCTTTGCACTCTCTCCTGTGGCTATGACGGTGGTTGCAATCATCGGCACCATCACCCTGCTGATCGCCGGCTTCAGCGCCCTATGCCAACGCGACCTGAAGCGGGTTCTGGCCTACTCCACCATCAGCCAGATTGGCTATATGTTCCTGGCTTTGGGGCTGGGAGCCTGGGGAGCCGCCATTTTCCATTTTTTTACGCATGCCTTTTTCAAAGCCTTGCTTTTCCTGGGCGCCGGAGCAGTCATCGAGGCCCTTCATCACGAACAGGATATGTTCAAAATGGGTGGTTTGAAGAAAGAACTACCGGTGGTTTATTGGACTTTTCTCATTGGTTCGGCCTCCCTGGCCGCCCTGCCACTGGTTACGGCAGGATTCTACAGCAAAGACCAGATCGTCTGGCTGGCCCTGGCGGGTGAACGAGGGAACGGCTGGTTGTATCTGGCAGCTTTGACGGGCGCCTTCCTCACTGCCCTATATACGTTCCGCATGGTATTCATCACGTTCTGGGGAAAGCCGCACACCTCCGTAAGCAGCCGGCCCGGAAAGGCAATGGTTATTCCGCTGGTGATCCTGGCCTTCTTTTCCATCGTTACCGGTTTCCTGGAGCTACCGCATAACCTGGGGCACATTACCCTCTTTTCCGGGTTTCTGAGCCCGGTGCTTCCGGCCGTGCACGATATGGAATTGCCCGCTGCCCTCGAATGGATTTCCCAGGGTATCGCCGCCGTGCTGACCATCGGCGGCATCTGGCTGGCACACCTTTTCTTTATACGCAAACCACAGCTACTGCCCGGACTCGACCGCGCCACCACCGGACTGCAGGCATTCTTTTACCGGGGGTGGGACCTGGACCGGCTGTATAACATCCTGTTTGTAAGGCCATTTAAATGGCTGGCCAGGGTGAACCAGGCCGATGTAACCGACCGGTTCTATACAGGCCTTGCCTGGCTGAATGTATGGCTGCACCGGCAGGTTATTAAAACACAATCGGGTATTCTTCGATGGTACCTGGCTGGAGCAGCTATTGGCGCACTTATTATTCTAACCATTAGTGTATTGTTATGATCCTTGCCTGGTTTATACTGATCCTGATGTTTGGCGGCCTGCTTTCCTGGCTGGCGGCCCGCTGGAACGTGCTGTTGGCCCGGTGGATCGCCCTGGGCTCGGTGCTGATCAACTTCTTTCTCGCGTTGGGAATATGGTGGCGATACTCACTTCCGGACGGAGGGGTACTGTCCGGGGGAACCCTGACCGTTCCATCATCCGCCGCCGGATCCGCAGTTTCGGCACCCGGCAGCCCCGCGACCTGGATCGCAGACCTCAGCCTGGAATGGATTCCCAGTTTCGGTATTCAATTTCATCTGGCGCTCGACGGGCTTAGCTTGCTGATGCTGCTGCTTACCTTTTTCCTCGGAACCCTGGGCGTTCTATGTTCCTGGAAAGAAATTACCGAACGACCGGGCTTCTTCCATTTCAACCTGTTGTGGGTACTGGCCGGCATTACCGGTGTATTCCTGACCATGGACCTGTTCTTGTTCTACTTTTTCTGGGAAGTGATGCTGATACCCATGTATTTTCTGATTGGTATCTGGGGCCATGCCAATCGCATTTACGCTGCTTATAAATTTTTCATTTTTACGCAGGCCAGCGGCCTGCTGATGCTACTGGCCATCCTGGGCCTGTATTTTATACAAGGAAACAATACAGGTAATTACTCTTTTGATTACTTTGATCTGCTTGGGACGGAAATTCCCGCGGATGCCGCCCGGTGGCTGATGCCAGGCTTCCTGATCGCCTTTATCGTCAAGTTACCAGCCTTCCCATTTCACAACTGGCTACCTGATGCGCATGGAGAAGCTCCTACGGCCGGCAGCCTGGTATTGGCCGGGTTACTGCTGAAGACCGGCGCCTACGGACTACTGCGTTTTGTAGTGCCGTTGTTCCCCGAGCAAGCTCAGGCATTTGCCCCATGGGGAATGTTACTGGGAGTTGTTGGCATCCTTTACGGGGGGAAACTCGCCTTTGCACAAACTGACCTGAAACGGTTAATCGCCTATACCAGCGTCAGCCACATGGGATTTGTCATGCTGGGCGTTTTTGCTTTTACCACCATGGCTTATCAGGGTGTCCTCATGCAGATGATCACCCACGGGATCAGCACAGGCGCCTTATTTCTGCTGGCCGGCATGCTGTATGAACGCCTTCACACCCGCGACCTTCGGCAAATGGGCGGATTCTGGAAATCCAACCCCACCATGGGCGGCATCATGCTGGTATTCGTAATGGCCTCACTGGGGCTCCCTGGATTGGGCAACTTTATCGCTGAATTTCTTACCCTGAACGGTTCCTGGCCTGCCAATCGCCTGATGACCATCCTGGCCGCCGGCGGACTGGTCATCGCTACAATTTATTCCCTGCGGATCATGCAAAAAATATTTTTCGGCCCACCCTGGCAAGATCGTCCGCTGGCTGCCCTGAAGCCACGGGAATACCTGATCCTGATCCCTTTGGTGGCAGCAATTATCTTCCTGGGTTTATTCCCGCAAGCCGCCCTGAAAACGACCGGGACCGTCATTGATGGAATCACAGAAACAACCGTGATCAGCCTGGAAACCACTTTAACCAGGGAAGGAGGCAACCAATGAGCATGACCGACCTCACCAGCATCCTTCCTTTACTGGTCCTGGCAGCAGCTGCCGTCCTGTTGATCATGGCCATTGCTATCCGGCGCAATCACCTGCTCATGTACCTGCTGACCTTGTTCTCGCTCACTGTCGCATTTATCGCCCTGTTCCCGGCAGCCAGGCTTATACCACGGATCATTGACCCCCTTTTCATTATTGATGGTATGGGTATTTTCAGTGCAGGACTCATTCTGGCGGCAACCATGGTGATTGCCTTGTTATCGTATGGCTATTTTGAGCAACGGGAAAGCCGGCGGGAAGAATATTACGTGCTGCTCGTTCTCGCTGTTCTGGGTGCGGTGGTACTGGTCATTTCCCGGCATTTCGTTTCCCTGTTTCTGGGACTGGAGACCCTGAGCGTAAGCCTCTATGGCCTCATTGCCTACCTCCGGCGCAGAGAACGGTCAGACGAAGCAGGCATTAAATACCTGATCATGGCAGCCTTCTCTTCCGCTTTCCTGCTATTCGGCATGGCGCTAATTTACGCCAGGACAGGCAGCATGTCCTTTTCCGGGATCGGGGAAGCGCTGGCAAACAGCGGCCGGATCACACCGTTGCTGCTGGCCGGGTTCGGCATGATGATCGTTGGTATCGGCTTCAAACTGGCAGTGGTCCCCTTCCACATGTGGACAGCAGACGTCTATGAAGGCGCTCCTGCACCGGTAACCGCTTTCATAGCCACTGTTTCAAAGGGAGGCATGGTGATTCTCCTGCTTCGATTCTTTACTGAAGCAAACGCCTTCCGGTACCCCACGCTCATGGTCATCTTCACGGTAATCGCCATTATCTCCATGTTTGCCGGCAATCTGCTGGCGCTGCTTCAACAAAACGTGAAACGCCTGCTTGCCTATTCCTCCATCGCCCATTTGGGCTATCTGCTGGTAGCGTTTATTGCAGCAGGGGCCGGCAGTGTGCCGGCAACGGGCGCGACAGACGGAGGGACCGGGACCGCGCAGGCCTCCGGAACAATGGCAGCTCAAACAGGAATGGAGGCGGTTATCTTTTACCTGGTAGCCTATTTTATTACCACGCTGGGCGCTTTTGGAGTCCTCACAGTTCTTTCCGACCCGGTACGAGATGCCGAGCAACTGGATGATTACCGCGGACTGATGTGGCAGCGCCCGCGACTGGCGCTGGTGTTCACGGCCATGTTAATTTCACTGGCCGGTATTCCTCTGACGGCCGGCTTTATCGGAAAATTCTATGTTGCCGCCGCAGGCATTCATGCCGGTTTATGGCTGCTGGTAATTCTCCTGGTAGTCAATAGTGTCATTGGTCTGTTCTATTACCTGCGCCTGATTGTGATCATGTTCCAACCAGCAGACAAGACAGAAGCCAAAGGAGCCCTCCATCCGGCTTTCTATCTCATTGGAGGCACCACACTGGCTGTTCTTACCCTGCTCCTGGTCTGGTTCGGCGTGTATCCTGATTATTTGATGGAAATGATTCAAAATTTGGGATAAAAGACTAACTTAATTGAAAATACTAACCGTGCCTGAACTGAAAGAAGACCCGTACATCCTATCGGAAGACGCCACGCGGGAACCTCCCGTTACAGTTACCGGAAAACTCCGCCATCTTGGGCCCGGCTTTATCCTGTCTGCATCCATCGTAGGTTCGGGAGAACTTATTGCCACAACCACCCTGGGAGCCAGAGCCGGGTTCATTACCTTCTGGGTGATCCTGGTCAGTTGCCTGGTCAAGGTAACCCTGCAACTGGAATTCGGGAAACACGCTATCTATTCCGGAGAAACCATTATGGCCGCCTTCAACCGGCTGCCCGGACCTAAATGGGGAAAGGCCAACTGGTCTATCTGGACCTGGCTGTTTATCCAGCTCTTTAAACTGCTTCAGGTGGGAGGCATTATCGGAGGCGTGGCCATCGCCCTGCATATTGCTTTTTCATTCCTCCCGGTACCTGTCTGGGTATTGGTCGCCGCTGTTTCCGCCGCACTTTTGGTTTACAAGGGCTATTACGGTTCGGTGGAAAAGCTATGCCTGGTCATGATCGGTGTATTCACCCTGCTCACCTTCGCCTCACTTTTTTCCCTCCAATACACCACCTACGCCCTTAGCTGGGAGCACGTTGCGAGTGGATTGTCCTTTTCACTGCCGCCGGCAGCAGTTGGGATCGCCATTGCCGCGTTTGGCATCACCGGCGTAGGCGGAGATGAAATCATGTATTACAATTACTGGTGCCTTGAAAAAGGGTATGCCCGCTTTACCGGTCCTTTCCGGGATACCCCCGAATGGCAGCGGAGGGCAAAAGGCTGGATTTCCGTCATGCACCTGGACGCGCTGTTCTCCATGGTTATTTATACATTGGTGACTGCCGCTTTTTACCTGCTGGGCGCTGCCATCCTGCATCAGCGGAGCGAAGTCCCCGAAGGATATGAGATGATTGAAACACTTTCCTACATATATACCGAAACCCTGGGGCCATGGGCCAGGTCCGTGTACCTGCTTGGTGCAGTTATCGTCCTTTATTCCACGCTGTTTGCCGCACTCGCCAGCTGGACCAGGATCTTTTCAGATGCCTTCGGCCAGATCGGCTGGCTCAACTTCTATCAACAGGAAACCCGGAAAAAAAGCATCGCTGTGATGGCCTGGGTATTCCCCTTCGTCTGGGGCTTGTTGTACATGTTCATCAAACTCCCGGTGATCATGATCCTTTTAGGCGGTTTCAGTACTTCCCTGTTGCTGCTGATCGTTGTTTACGCAGCCTACCAGTTCCGTTACCGGCGCACTCCTGCCAGCCTGCTTCCCTCCCGCTTCTACGACACCGCACTTTGGTTGAGCGGGCTCTCCATCCTGGCCATCGGCGTTTATTCGGTTATTAAGATTGTTTGAAATTCATCAAATAAGTTGGGCTGAACAATTTCCGGATCTACCAGTCATTGCCGATCGACCGGTAACATCCATGCCATAAGACTTGCGGATTTTTTACTAAATTTATAGTATCGGTAGTCCTAATTTTACAACGATGGTTACCAATACAATTCTTCCGGACCCGCTATCCTACTTCTGTATTGGATATTTCATACAGCAGACAAGTTTCCAATCGGTGGTCTCCGGCAAGCAACGGATGTTTAAAAAGTCCCGCTTTACGCATTCCAATCTTTTTCATCACATTTTCCGATCGCCTGTTTGGCTGGGGGGTCATCGAATAAACCTTTTTAAGATTCAGTTGGTGAAATGCATGTTCCAGGCATTTCTGCGCTCCTTCGGTAGCAAATCCCTGATTCCAGGCATTTTTCGCCAACCGCCATCCAATATCAACGCAGGGGGTAAAATCCGCTATGAAGGTCTTCTCAGACAGTCCAATAAAGCCAATAAATGCACCATCTACGAGGCTATCGACAGCATAATAACAGAATCCCTTTTCGTCAAATTGCAATTGCATGCGTTTAATAAAAGCGAGGGTTTCGGCCTGGTCCTGAAGCGACGGAAAGTATTCCATGACCGCCGGATCGGCATTGATTGCCCTCATAGGTTCCACATCAGCCTCTTGCCAGCGTCTGAATCCCAGCCGTTCAGATGTAAACAAGTAAGTCATCCTACTAATTTATGAAAAAAATGAACCCTTTACCCATTCTTCCCAGTCCGGTTAATTTGAGTGAACCGCCACATCCGGCACTGGCACCCTACATCCGTCAATATGAGTTTCATGAGCATTACTGGACCGGAAATACTGCATTTGAAAATAATTCGGAGGGGTCTGAAAGAAACTTATGTTTCATGCCTGAGACCAGCATCGATTTTGTCATCGGCGATCCTTTCAAGAAAAGCAAACCCAATGCCCGCAAGCTGGTACTGAAAACCAGGGCCATTCTTCGCACACCCAGTGCCTGCAAGAACTGCATGCCACAATTCTCAGGGCATTTTATCATATTCAATATCAAATTCCACCCCACAGGCATGCACCGGCTGTTTGGATTCACCATGAACAGCCTGGGCAATAACTCCATTGCGCTGGAAGACACCAGTCTGTTCCCCGTAGAAGAAATAGTAGAACGGATGATGTACGCCACTCATATAAGCACTTGCATACAAATTATTGAGCAATATCTTTTGCCTCTGGCCATGAACTCGCCGCAGGAAACCGAACACACAGAACTGGCAGCACAGAAAGTCATCCAGGCTAAAGGCCAGGTAACCATCCAGGAGCTGGCATCAACAAACTGCCTGTCTGTGAGTCAACTGGAAAAGAATTTCAATAAAAAAATAGGTGTAAGTCCCAAAACCTACGCATCCATGCACCGCCTGTTCGGGTTGCTTCGGGATAAAACAGAAAACCGGGAAGACAAGTGGAGCGCACTGGCTTACAAACACAACTATTACGACCCCATTCACTTTACACGGGAGTTTAATAAGTATTTCAACCTTAATCCCTCTTCCTTTGACTTTTCAAGACACTTGCTTCTATAGCCGCTCTCTCCTAATTGCAGATTTCTTGCTAACATCTGCGGGATATTTACTAAAAAGCTATTATTCCGCCTCATACCTTTGTTCTCAAAGAAGTGACTGATGAGAAAAATCATAATTGCAACGCTGGCCGTTTTCTTACTATATGCGTGTAGCAAAGACGACAGCCCACCTGATCCACGAGTAGCTCTTACAGGGGAGTACCAGTCTCATGAAGACCATCTCACCTATGCTTCCCGGGAAGATGCAACCTCTATTACTGACAGCACATATACCGTTCCGGCAGGGATTCATCTGACCATCAGGTTGGAAGAGAGCTCCGACTCCCTGATCCTGGATCTGGAAGAAATGGTAGATAAAGTGTTCAGTGTCTTATTGGTTGCAATCGGGGCGCCGGCACATGTTGAATTCGCGAACAGAACGCCCGCATTCCTTAATGAAGACAATACATTTCAGGTGGAGAATCAGCACATGACCATCACTTACGCCGGTATAACTCATCCGGCATCGATCAGCGGAGAGGCGAGAAAAAACGGCAACCGCATCACTTTCGAATATACCATCGTGATGGCGCTGGCAGGTTCACTGGATAGCCCTGAGGATAGCATCAGCTTCTTTGGCGAAATTGAATTGGATAAGCAGTAAAACCCTGCTATTATGAAAAAATCATTTCCGTTTATATTCCTGATAGCCAGCACTATACTAGCATTAAACGCCTGCAAGAAGGAGGAAGCCAGTAAACCGGCCGGAGATTTCATGATCAGCAAATTAGACGGTGAACCTTTTGGCACCAAGGACCAAACCGATACCGCATATGCCTTACTCGACACTATATCCAGCCCGGAAAAGCTGTATATAACCTCCAGAATGACATCATGGACATTATCCATTTCCATATACGACCAGTCCGATTATACAGGTACGTTTCGTTTCGGAAACGAGGTCCCAGGGTTCTTTTATCATTTTGCAGTAATCACCAGGGTTCCCGGGAGGTATAACGAAGACAGTTGGTTCTCAAACGGAGATGCCATCAGCGGCGACCATTCAAGGGGTACTGTCACCATCGATCGTTTCGACACTGTCAAACACCGCATAGAAGGCACATATGAAGGCACCTTTTACAACCCGAACACCGGAACCACCAAAGTGATTACCGATGGTAAATTTTCCCTGCCCCTGACCACGCTAAGATAACCGAAAATATTCGTTCCCGGCCTTTAACGAGTTGAAGGGATGCAAGCAGAACAGCCAGCGTATTCAATATATAGAATGCAGGGACCGTCACCCAGAAAAGCATGGGTGAAATGGGTAATGCAAGGTGCAGGATCTTTGATACGATGAATACGATGATGACCAGGAGAACAACTAATGACCAGGTCATTTGGAAGTCCACGATCCGCCCAGCCAGGTTGTTGCTATTCATTTCTTTTTCGTTTTCAGCAAAAATAAAGTATCCTGACCTGACCACCAACTTCCCGCCTGCGGCATTCTTACGACATTTACGCCGGCGGCGATTCAAACTACGCTTGTTTGATGCCAAACAATAAATGTGTTTGTTTGCATTCAACACCAGTGATATGTCACCATTGACGTGTCCACCACCAGGAGCGCAGCCTGGCGGGCCGGCCCTATTTCAGCTTGATATAATCGGTAATACGCTCAGCGATGTTCTTCCGTTCCATGTTTTTCCAGGTATCGATCGCCGTTTCGGTCAGCTCCTGTTCGGCAGCTGCCTTGCCACGGATGATCGCATTCTGCTTGTCTGTTTCGGCTTCCACGTAGGTTTCCCGGGTCGCGTTCCGGATGCGCCCGGTGGCCTCCCGTTCCTTTTCAAATTCGCCGATGCGGAGCCTTTCCACTGTATTCACGTCTTCATCGTAGGGCCCCCGGGCGGCGATCAGTTTTACCAATACCGGCATGCACTCGAAAGTGATAAAGAGCAGGGTAATAAACAGAACGGCTGCAGCAGTGCTATTGTCATTCGTGGCGGAAAGGTCCGAGAGGGCCTTGTTTCTATCGGCAAAACCGGCCAGAGCAGCCATGCTATCCAAGGCCGCTTCACCTGGGATAAGCTGATTCAGCAACCCATCCGCTTCTTTCCTCGAAAGGATAAAGCTGTCGGCGCGAGCGTATTCAGCACGCAGGTAGGCCAGACGTTCTTCTTTTTGTCCGATCACGGCTTCCTTCTTTTTCGAATAGGGGCCGTAACCTGGAATTCCGGAAGTTTGGTTGGTTTTGTCTCCAAAAACTTCCTGGTTCAAAATAAAGCGGAGCTGGTTGATCTCATTGTACAGACTGTCCCCTTCCGCTTTCAGGGCAGATGCCCGGTTAGTTTCCAGGGCATATTTCTTGTCAAAACTCGCGTTGAGCGTATCGATCCTGTCTTTAAAGGTCCCCAAATATTGCTCTTTCAGCCTGGTCCTGATCTCCTTATCAAATATCTTGAGTTCCAGGGGGCGGGCAATGACAACGGCGATCAGCACAGCCAGGATCAAACGGGGGCTTGCCTGCAGCAACTGCTTCCAGGGACCACCCACCTTGCTGATGCTGGATACAATGTAGCGGTCCAGGTTGAAAATGGCCAGGCCCCATAGCAGTCCAAAGAGCACGGCCAGCAATGCAGCCCCGGCACTGCCGGAAAAAACAAAATAGAGCGCATATCCCCCTGCAAGTGCGGCAAACATGGCCGTAAAGACCACTGTGGCTCCAATACTGAAGTATTTATTATGTTCGGTAGGATGTTTTTCAAGCGTGGGAATGTGTGCGCCGGCACAAAACCAGAAAAACCGATTGATCTTTTTCATTTCGCTCCCATGTTTTACATCTGGGGCCGGCATCACATAATTTACCGGCCGGATATGTAAAATTCAGGATTTTATCTGAAACAAAATGAAACAATTCTGTTATGCGCAGGGGACTGACCGGATGCCTGGTGTACAGATCACTATACGCCCAACAGCAACCGGGCAGGGTCCTCCAGCAGTTGTTTCACACGTACCAGGAAACTGACCGATTCCTTGCCGTCAATGACCCGGTGGTCATAAGATAATGCCACGAACATCACGGGACGTATCACAATCTCCTTGTTCACTACCACAGGACGTTCCACGATATTATGCATTCCCAGAATAGCCGATTGGGGCGCGTTGATAATGGGTGTGGAAAGCATCGACCCGAAAACACCGCCATTGGTAATGGTAAAGGTGCCCCCGGTCATTTCCTCAATCGTAAGTTTACCATCACGTGCCTTAACCGCCAGATCGATCACATTCTCCTCTATCTGATTCAGTGAAAGCGTTTCGGCATTTCGGATTACCGGCACCACCAGGCCACGGGGAGTGGAAACAGCAATCGAAATATCCACGTAATCATTATACACCAGCTCATCGCCATCAATGCGGGCGTTTACCGCGGGGAATTCCTGGAGCGCCTGGCAGCATGCCCGGGTAAAAAAGGACATAAAGCCCAGGCCTACCCCGTATTTCTCCTTAAACTTATCTTTATACTGAGCGCGAAGCGCCATAATGCCTGACATATCCACCTCATTAAAGGTGGTAAGCATGGCGGTATCATTTTTTACCTGTACCAGACGCCTTGCAATAGTTTTGCGAAGGTTCGACATTCGTTCACGACGCTCCCCGCGTTCGCCCGTGGCCCTTGCCGGAGCAGATTTGGGTTGTGCCGGAGTAGTTGTAGCAGTCGTAGAAGGGGCAGTGCTTTCCGCTTTCGGAGCCGCTGCCTTCATGGCATCATCTTTCGTAATACGTCCGTCCTTACCCGTGCCATTGACCAAAGCCGGATCAATTCCTTTTTCGGCAAGGATCTTAGCCGCAGCCGGCGAAGGAATTGCGTTAGCCTTTCCGGATGCCGATCCGGCAGCATCTGCGTTACCGGCAAATTCATTTCCGGCAGGTTCCGCCTTTCCGGCCGCTACTTCTTCTCCGGCCGGGGAGGCATCGGCTTTACCGGCGCCGTCTTCATTCGAAGACTTCCCGGAGTCTTTTCCGGAGGAAGCCTCCTCCGCGGGAGCTTCACTTTCCTCAATAATACAAACCAATGTACCTACCGGAATGGTTTCCCCTTCCTGAGCTTTGATATGCAGGATCCCCGCCTTTTCGGCCGTCAGTTCGAAAGTAGCCTTGTCTGACTCCATTTCGGCAATAACTTCATCCATTTCGACGTAGTCGCCGTCATTTTTCAGCCAGCTGGATAATGTTACTTCGTTGATCGATTCGCCTACCGGCGGAACCTTCATTTCTACACTCATTTATTGTTAATTTTATTCGCAATCAGTAATTGTACCGCATCTAATCCGTTTTCACGGCCTTTTGTACCGTTTTATGCACTTTTGATTTTACCTGCCGGTTAACATCCTCAACCGGCAAACCAAAAGCCTTTGCTATAATATGCAATTGCTGTGCCGTATGTTGCTTTGCGTAACCCGTAGCCGGACTGCTGCTTTCCATCCGGCTGATCACATCCAGGTTGCGCTTACGAAACTTCCTTGAAATATAAGGCCAGGCGCCCATGTTTTCCGGTTCTTCCTGAACCCAGAAAAATTCTTTGGCATTTTTATATTTATCCCTGATCTTTTCAATCTGTACAATCGGTGTCGGATACAATTGTTCTACACGAACCAGGGCAATATCCTTCCGTTTCTCCTTTTCCTTTGCTTCGAGCAAATCGTAATATACTTTTCCGCTGCACAGCAATACCCGCTTCACATCTTTCACCACCGCCTTTTCATCATCGATCACCTCCCGGAATCCGCCTTTTGCCAGATCTTTCAACGGACTCACGCAGCGTGGATGACGCAATAAACTCTTTGGCGTAAAAATAACCAGTGGCTTACGGAAATCACGTTTCAACTGACGCCGAAGCACATGGAATAACTGGGCTGGCGAGCTACAGTTAACCACCTGCATATTATTCTCCGCGGAAAGCTCCAGAAAACGTTCCACTCGAGCCGAAGAATGTTCGGGGCCCTGACCTTCATAACCGTGGGGCAACAAAAGGACCATTCCGTTCTGACGTTTCCACTTTTTCTCGGCGCTGGCCAGAAACTGGTCAATGATAATCTGAGCTCCGTTTACAAAGTCTCCAAACTGAGCTTCCCAGACGACAAGTGCTGTAGGTAAGGCCATCGCATAACCGTACTCAAATCCCATGACACCGTATTCCGACAAATGAGAATTATAGATCTCAAATGGAGCCTGATCGTTGGAAAGATGCGCCGTTGGTGTATATTCTTCATCCGAGTCTTCTACCTTCACAATCGCATGACGATGAGAAAAAGTTCCTCTTTCCACGTCCTGACCGCTAACCCGGACCCGATGTCCCTCGAGCACCAGCGTACCGTAGGCCAGTAACTCGCCCATGGCCCAGTCAAGTTCGCCGGTTTCCTGAACCATTTTAATCCGTTCGGCATATAACCGTTGAATCTTCTTGAAAAAAGTACGATCCTTCGGCAACGTATGCATCTTCACACCGATATCGACCAGTGTTTTTTCAGCAACGCCTGTATCCGGAGAATGCAGGAAATCGTCAGAATTTGCAAAACGATAACCCGTCCAGGCCCCAGCAAGAATGGGTTTCACCGTACTGGGTGGTTCATGCTTCACCTCGTCAAGGCGTTCCTGTAACATCTTCCGGAAGTCCTGCTCCATTTCCTTAGCCATCTTGGCATCCATGCTACCTTGATCAATGAGTTTCCGGACGTAGATCTCACGCGGATTAGGGTGTGCCGCAATCGCCTTGTAGAGCGTGGGCTGGGTAAAACGCGGTTCATCGGATTCATTGTGTCCAAATCTGCGGTAACACAGAATATCAATGAATACATCGTTATGAAACTGTTGCCTGTATTCCATTGCCATTTGGATCGCATGCACCAGCGCTTCGGCATCGTCCCCGTTCACATGAAATACAGGCGAAAGAGTCACCTTCGCAATATCAGTACAATACGTACTGGAACGGCCATCCCTGAAGTTGGTGGTAAAACCAACCTGATTATTGATTACCAGGTGAATGGAACCACCTGTGCGATACCCTTCCAGCTTAGCCATCTGAATCACCTCATAAACAACACCCTGGCCGGCAATGGAGGCATCGCCATGTATGAGAATAGGCGCCAGCTTGTTAAGGTCACCTCCATATTTAAAATCGATCTTGGCCCTCGCCATTCCCTGGGCCACCGGATCTACCGCTTCCAGATGGGAAGGGTTCGGGCAAAGGCTCAAGTGGACTTTCTTCCCTTTCCGGGTTTCCACATCATTTGAATACCCCAGATGATATTTAACGTCTCCCCCGTAAGGGTCCTCCACCGAATAGGTTTTCCCCTCAAATTCGCTGAAAATTTCCTTGTAAGTTTTATTAAGAATATTGGCAAGCACGTTCAGGCGTCCCCTGTGGGCCATTCCGATCACGAACTCTTCAATTCCAAGTTCCGAACCCTTTTCAATAACAGCATCCAGTGCCGGAATAAGGCTTTCGGCGCCTTCCAGTGAAAACCGTTTCTGTCCCAGGAACTTGGTATGCAGGAAATTCTCGAAAATCACTGCCTGGTTCAGCTTACCCAGAATACGTTTCTTTTGCTCAGTCGTAAATGCGGTGGTGTTGCGGGTATGCTC
Source organism: Anseongella sp. (assembly GCA_036570465.1). GTDB lineage: Bacteria > Bacteroidota > Bacteroidia > Sphingobacteriales > Sphingobacteriaceae > Anseongella. The sequence goes on along the minus strand of DATCYD010000340.1, from coordinate 454 downwards.
CATCCGGTCTTCGAACCACTTCATTTTAAGTGGGTTCCGGATATACCGGTACTCCATGCCTATTGACTGGCAGTAGGTATCCTGCAGCAGCTGATAAATATCCCGCAGCGTGGCCGGTCCCAAACCCACTTGCACCCCGGCGTCGAAAATCGTGTCCAGGTCTCCTTCACTCAGACCGAATGTCTCCAGTTCCTTGCCCGGGTAATATTTCCGGCGTTCCCGGACCGGGTTTGTTTTCGTGAACAAATGCCCTCGCGACCGAAAGCCATTGATCATATCAAGCACTTTTATTTCCTTGATAAAGTGCTCGGAAGTTTCACCAATTCCGGCGCCGGCATCAGCTTGCCCACCGGATGCTTCCCGCTGTCCAAGATCGAAACCTTCAAAAAACTTTTGCCACTCCACTTCTACTGAAGCAGGGTCTTCTTGATACGCTTTGTAAAGGGATTCAATG
>DATCYD010000339.1:0-9225 GCA_036570465.1 Anseongella sp. | reverse complement strand
CATCTTCTATCTCTTCTGGGGGATGAATTATTTCCGGTACAGCGCCGCACAACGCCTTCATCTGGACAGAAAACAATACAATCTGGAACAACTGGTTCCAGCTGCTGAATACATCATTAGCCGGGCCAACCATTACCGTTCTTTTGTCAGTCCCCAAGACCTCAGTCAAACCACAAACCGTGAAATATACCAAACCGCTGCCCTGGCATACCGCGCCCTGGCAACCAGTCACCCCGCTTTTTCAATCCGACACCCCAGTGTAAAGCCATCTTTCTTTACCCCCCTGATCAACTTTATGGGAGTCGCCGGGTACTTTAACCCATTCACCGGCGAGGCACAATTGAATTTCCGCATGCCCACCTATGTAAAACCTTTTGTTGCCTGCCATGAAATCGCCCACCAGGCCGGCTTTGGGCCCGAAGACGCCGCCAGTTTTGCCGGTTTTCTGGCTGGCACCCACTCCGGAAGCGTACTGCTGCAATATTCTGTCTATTACACCGCTATGAAGGATCTTCTTCATGAAATCCTCCGCCGTGACCGCGCCGCCTACGAAACTCTTTACGCAACCATCTCTACACCAATCAAACAAGATCTGGCCACCGAACGTGCCTACTGGGCTCGTTACAGCGGCCCCGTTGATGCCATCAGTGACTTTTTCTATGATCATTTCCTAAAGGCGAACAATCAACCCAAAGGCCTCCGGACTTACAATGAAATGATCAGTTTGCTGATCGCCTACTATTACAAGGAAGGGGTCCTGGAGGTTGTCACTTCGCCGAATGAGGATGCTGGTTCACCAGAATAATGGGGAGTTCCGGTGTAAATACGTACTCGCGCCTGAACAATTCGGGGCCCAATTGCTCCGCAATTACCCGAATTCTAATGGCGCTGCGTGCGCATTTACGCCGGCATTAATTATTGGTTTAATTAAGATAGTTGCTTGAGTTCGGACGTGCACGCGAGCACAGTGTCTGATGAGATCCCAATTCTGAACCCGCCCCGGCGCGCCAAGTGATTTCGGTTATTGCAAAACAGGCCCGGGTGTATATTCGGAAGAACGCCATTTGATTTCGGGTAATTGCAAAGCAATTGGCCCCCGAAATCAGCAGGCGTGAAGACGAATATACACCCGGGCCGCCCCCCTCAAGCAATACCCTAGCCTGGTTTATCTCGAATAATACTTATCCGCTTCCGGAATATGCTTCTGAATATCCCGGATACGGCGATCATCACTCGGATGCGTACTCAGAAACTCAGGCGGTTTTTGACCACCCCCCGATGACATACGTTGCCAGAAGCCAACCGCAGCAGCCGGATCGTAACCAGCCATGGCCATAAAGATAAGACCCAGGCGATCAGCTTCAGATTCTTGCCTTCTGGAATTGGGAAGCAAGTACCCCACATTGGCACCCACCCCGTACAAGCTGTTGAATGCATTTACTACCTGAGGATCTTTTTCGGAAAGAGCCACGTTGGCAGCAAGTTGTACACCCATAGCCGCCATTGACTGGGACATGCGTTCGCCGCCATGGTGGGCAACAGCATGGGCAATTTCATGGCCCATAACAGTCGCTATTCCAGCATCAGTCTTACAGACCGGGAGAATTCCCGTATAAACGGCGACTTTTCCGCCGGGCATGCAGAATGCATTTTTTTGTTCACTGTTTACCAGATTGAACTCCCATTGAAAGCCTTCAATGTTTTCGCTGTAGCCGTTTTGGCGCATATAAGTTTCTACGGCCCGGGCCAGCTTCTGTCCGATATTTCTCACACGATTAGCTTCGGCCGTGCCTTTTATTACTTTGCTTTCTTCCAGGAACTGGTCATATTGGGAATTAGCCATTTGCATAAGCTGACCGCTGGACACCAGGCTCAGCTGCTTCCGGCCTGTCAGAGGTACTGTGGAGCAAGCCGCTGTCAGCAGGCATGTGACAACGACTGGAAGTAATTTCTTGTTCATAAATTCAATATTTTTATTGACTGCCTTTTACTTTCTTCTTAAACAGGTACGTTTTCCCTTCCTTCCTCTTCAGGAGACGTTCGATGTTCTTTTGATGGGTAATCAGCACCAGGACACAAACACAAATGCCGAAAAGCACCACCGACCTTACTGGTTCCTTGATCACAAAAATGATCACGATGGGATATGTAAAACTCGCCATCATGGAACTTAGCGATACATATTTTGTAAGCAACAACATCACCACGAATACCAGCACACAGTACAGGGCTGCCTCGGATTGTATCGCCAAAATCATTCCAAATAATGTGGCAATTCCTTTGCCACCCCGGAAGCCTGCGTAAACGGGGAAAATGTGCCCCATGACGGCGGCAATGCCTAATGCCAGCTGAAAATTAATAAAGGGAATGGTTCCCGGATTGTTGATGCTGAAAAGGAATGCCAGGTTGGTGGCGGCGAATCCCTTCAGGATGTCGATCAACATCACCGGAATTCCCGCCTTTTTGCCGAGTACCCGGAATGTATTGGTGGCTCCTGCGTTACCGCTTCCAAACTCCCTGATATCAATGCCATAAAAGATTTTACCCAGCCAAACGGCTGTAGGAATGGAGCCAGTCAGGTAGGCAAGCAGTAAAGCCGTAAGTGAATGTGCGGGAATCATCAAGCGTTCAATGTCTCGTTACAGGATAAAAATAGGAAACTTGCCCGACATTTCAGTCAGTAACCACCGCTTTCAGGCTGAGATCAAGGCTTTTTACCGAATGTGTTAGTGCACCCATGGAGATGAAATCGACTCCTGTGCCGGCGTATTCCCTGAGGTTACCGGCATGGATTCCGCCAGAAGCTTCCGTGACTACCCTGCCGCGGATGTGTTCAACCGCTTCTTTTAGTGCCGATGGAGTAAAATTATCCAGAAGAATGCGGTCCACTCCTCCGGTTTCGAGCGCTTCGTTCAGTTCGTTCATGTTCCGGACTTCTACTTCAATTTCCAGGGATCGATGTTGTTCTTTCAGGTATTTCCGGGCCGAGAGAATTGCCGGCCGAATGCCGCCGGCGTAATCTACATGGTTATCCTTGATCAGGATCATATCAAAAAGGCCGAAGCGGTGGTTCACTCCCCCTCCTATCCGAACGGCCCACTTCTCCAGGAAGCGAATACACGGGGTGGTTTTACGGGTATCCAAAACCCGGGTACCGGTACCTTCCAGGACGGCTGTTACTTCGCTCGTCAGGGTGGCGATGCCACTCATTCGTTGCATGCAATTTAGTACCAGTCTTTCAGCTGTTAAGATGGACCGGGCGCTCCCGGAAACGGTCAGCACCACATCGCCCGGAGATATCCTGGCGCCGTCTTTGATCAGTACATTTACCTGTAGTGTCGCATCTACTTCACGAAAGATCCGTCCGGCTAGTTCCACGCCCGCGATGATCCCTTTTTCTTTCACCAGCAAGCGGGCTTCACCGCGGCTGCCTTCTTCAAGAATGGATAGCGAAGTATGATCTCCGTCGCCCAGGTCTTCAACCAGCGCGGCAGTAATAAATTGCTTTAACTCTTTTTCGTTTATCTGCATCAGCGCCAAAAATAATAAAAAATTGAGCCTATATTTGTAATATGATTAACAGACCCAAAAAAGCAGTTCTTATTATTCTTGATGGATGGGGCTACGGAAGAGGTGACAATTCCAACGCCATTTACAATGCCAATACTCCCTTTTTTGATGAATTGATCAGTAAGTATCCCAATTCCAGGCTTCAAGCTTCAGGCGAAGCTGTGGGACTACCCGAAGGACAGATGGGAAATTCAGAGGTGGGACACCTGAATATTGGTGCGGGAAGGGTCGTATATCAGGAATTGGTGCGCATCAACAAAGCCATCCGTGATAAACAGCTTCAGGAGAACGCTGTTTTAAAAGAAACCATTCAATACCTCAAGGATAACGGAAAAAAACTCCACCTGATCGGCCTGGTTTCGGATGGCGGAGTACATTCTCATATCAATCATATAAAGGGGTTGCTGACCATTCTGAAAGAAGAAAATGTGCCTGATGTATTTATTCATGCCTTCACAGATGGCAGGGATACCGATCCGCAATCGGGTGCGGGATTTATTCAGGAATTGCGGGAGCATATAAAAACAAGCACCGGAACGCTCGCCTCAGCCGTTGGCAGGTATTATGCCATGGACCGGGACAACCGCTGGGAGCGGGTAAAACTGGCTTACGACCTGCTTGTCAAAGGAGAGGGAAAGGCGGTGGATTGTATTCAGAAAGGCATCGAAGCTTCTTATGAAGCAAATGTCACGGACGAATTTCTGAAACCCATTTATAAAGACGGCGGGGATGGCAAAGCCATTGCGCGGATCGAAGATGGGGATGCTGTTATTTGCTTTAATTTCCGGACAGACCGTGGACGGGAGATCACCCGGGCGCTAACTCAGGAAGATTTTCCGGAACAGGATATGAAAAAACTGAACCTTCATTATGTAACCATGACGCGTTATGATGATACATTCCGCAACGTGAAGGTGATCTATGAAAAGGAAGACCTGAAGATGACGCTGGGTGAAGTGCTGGAGCAGGCCGGTAAAAAACAGATCCGGATCGCTGAAACCGAAAAATATCCACATGTCACCTTTTTCTTTTCCGGAGGACGTGAAAAAGAATTCAGGGGCGAAAAACGCCTGATGATTCCGTCACCAAAGGTTGCCACCTACGACCTTCAGCCGGAAATGAGCGCCGAAGAGCTTTGCGAGGCTATTCTTCCCGAACTGAAGCAGGAAACTGCTGACTTTGTATGTCTTAACTTTGCTAATCCTGATATGGTGGGGCATACCGGCGTTTTTGAAGCAGTAATTAAGGCGGTTGAAACCGTGGATCGTTGTGCCGAAAGGATCGTAAAAACCGGAATAGCCCATGGTTATTCCTTTGTGATCATCGCTGACCACGGAAATGCCGATTACATGCTAAATGACGATGGTTCACCCAATACAGCACATTCCACCAACCTGGTTCCTTGTATCGTGATTGATGAGGAGGTGAAGGCTGTTCGGGATGGAAAGCTGGGAGACGTGGCTCCCACTATTTTAAAACTTATGGAAGTTGCTCAACCCGAAACCATGACGGGTGAAGCACTGGTATAGAACCGGATGCAAGATCGTTCTAATAAATTATTTTATTGGGCCATTGCGGCACTGAGTTGCTTCTTATGGGCATGCGAAAATACTTCTTCCACTTCCGCGGAAGAAACCTATTTCAGCTTGGAACGTTATTTCGAAAAGGAAATTCAACGGCTTGACAGGGAACAGCCGCAGGTGGAAAAAACCGTGATGAAGAATGATCAGCAGGAACACCGCTCTATGAATGGTTTGGACTGGAAAACTGAACTGAAAGTCTTCCTGAATTCTGATATCAATAAACCGGCCTGGCGTGACAGTTACAAGGTGGATTCTTCCGGATCCGGACTTCGCTACCAGGCACTGGAACCTGACCTGAAGGTTCGTTCCATCCACATTAGCCGTGAACCCACCGGGCAGGTAACCGGGATTGAGATCCGACGGTCTGAAGATAATTATCTGTTTACTTCCGAAGAAACTTTCCGGTATTATCCTGATTCTCTCTACTCAATTGAACGTCACCAGGATGTTCGAGTGTTGGGTCCCGACCGGTTCCGGATTACCGGCAGCTTTCATTGACAGGGATGATTGCTTTCGTCTGTTAATTAATAGTAATTTAACTTCCCTATTAGGATACCTACGGAATTTTTCGTAACTTTGCGCTCCCAAACGGGTATCCATGTTCATGAATCGCATCACCATTTCCGGGGGTGGCAGCTGGGCCACCGCACTCACAAAAATTTTTGCCGAAAGCGGTGTGAAAGTTTGCTGGCACCTGCGTTCTGAAGAACACGTCGCCAGGTTACTGGAGAAGGGCAGGAACCCAAATTATTTGAGCTATTTGCCATTGCCCATGGAGCATATCCATCCGGTCTCCGATCCGGAGGAAGCCATGGCGGCCTCAGATCATATTCTTTTTGCTGTCCCTTCTGCTTATCTGGATGCGGCTACTGCCGGTCTGGATCCTGTACTTTTCCAGGATAAAAAGGTGATTGTTTCAATAAAAGGAGTGGTTACCAATGAGCATGTACTTCCTTCCGATCTTCTGAGCCGGCGCTTTCAGCTAAATGGGTCCCGCCTGGCGGTAATTGGCGGACCTTGTCATGCGGAAGAGATAGCGATGGAGCGCAAGACATATGTCACAGTCGCCTCGGTCAACCGGGAACTGGCAGTCTCTGTTACCGGATCTATTACATCTCATTATATCCGCCCGGTGATCAACACCGACCCAATGGGCGTCGAATATGCCGCTATTCTCAAGAATGTGGTGGGGATTGCATGTGGCATTGCAGGAGGACTCAATTACGGGGACAACTTTCAGGCGGTTTTAGTATCCAATGCGCTGCGTGAAATCAGGCAATTTCTGAATGCAGTACATCCGCTGGAACGTGACCTTTCTCATTCGGCATATTTCGGCGACCTGCTGGTAACTGCCTACTCGGAATTCAGCCGTAACCGCACGTTTGGCCACATGATTGGCCGTGGTTATACCGTACAGCTGGCACATATGCAAATGAACATGGTTGCAGAAGGATACTCCGCGGTGAAGGGGATTTACGAGCTGTCCAGAAAAATGGACCTGGAGATGCCTGTTATATCTGCGGTGTACCGCGTTCTTTATAATCACATTTCTCCGTATATCGAGTTTAAATTACTGGAGAACAAACTTATTTGATACGATGTTACTTGCTACTGATCTGGACGGCACCTTTCTTGGCGGAAAAAGTGCCGACAAATTAAAATTATACCGCCTTATCAGAGCCAGCAAAGATATCAGGCTGGCCTTTGTCACCGGACGTGGCGTGGAAAGCGTCCTTCCCCTGCTGAACGATTCCCTGATCCCTCATCCCGATTTTATCATTTCCGATGTGGGAGCCACGTTGCTGAACGGCCGTACGCTTGAAGCAGTGGAACCCATCCAGTCATTGATCGAAAAAAAATGGCCGGGAAAGTTGGTTTTCCGAAAAAAACTACGCCATATCGATGGCCTGACCTATCAGGAAGTGCCTCAGCAGCGTCGCTGTTCCTTTTATTATGATAACGACCTTGCTCTGGATGAAGTTAAAAAGGTAGCCGATCAGTACAATTGTGATGTGTTGCTCTCGGCAGGCAAGTATCTGGACATTCTTCCCGGAGGAGTCAATAAAGGAAACACCCTGACTCAACTGGTTAAAATGATGGATTTCCCCGAAGACCAGGTATTGGTGGCCGGTGATACCCTGAATGACCTTTCTCTCTACGATACAGGCTATAAAGGCGTGGTTGTAGGCGCTGCTGAAGCAGCCCTGACCAGGGCCACTTCGGGACGGGCTCATGTGTATCAGGCAAAAAGCCCTGGCGCAGGCGGCATTCTGGAAGCTATCCGGCATTTTCCCGAATTCCGGTCCTTTGACCGGGAACTGGAAAGTCTTCCGCTTAACAAGCCGGAAGGAGAAGAAACTCAGTTGCTGATGGTGTACCACAGGCTTCCCTATGAGAAGCGGGAAATCAATGGTCAGATCAAACGCGTACCACCGAAAAGTCCCAATGGCATCATTCCCTCCCTGCTTGGTTTTTTCGAGAACGGACGTTCCGGAGCCTGGATTGCATGGGAAGAGCAATTGAAAAAAAATGTGGCCGCCAGCCCCAATAATTATATTGATGAAGAACGTTATCCGAACCTGATCTCCTCCAGTGTCCCTCTTTCCAGAAAGGACATCGATATCTTTTACAAGGTATTTTCAAAGGAAGCCTTCTGGCCGGTGATCTTTTCGTTCATAGACAAAGTCAAATTCAACCACGACCATTGGGAAATCTATCTGAAAGTAAATCGCTTGTTTGCTGAACGAGTGGCAGAAGAAGCTGACCAGGGCGCCTTGGTTTGGATCCACGAATACAACTTATGGATGGTACCGGGTTTCCTGAGGGCGCTCCGGCCGGATGTAAAGATCGGATTCTTTCACCATACATCTTTTCCCCCCGCCGATATTTTCAACATCATTCCCTGGCGACGTGAAATTATTGGAAGCCTGCTTCAGTGCGATTTTCTGAGTTTTCACATTCCCCGTTATATTGAAAATTTTGTCGATGTGGTAAAAAGCCATGCGCCGGTAAAAGTGCACTCTCAGGTAAACGCGGCCAGTCAGTTCCTGACGTATAGCTGTGCGCTGGGCATCGATAAGATGACCAAGGAAATAGAAGTCGAAGGCAAAAGGATCCGGTTGGGCGCTCAGCCGGTGGGCGTGAACGTGGCCAATATCAAGCGGATCTATAACCAGAAGAATACCCAGGAACAGATTGCCGAACTGGCCAAAAGAACCAAAGGAAAAAAGATCATCCTGTCCATCGAACGGCTCGACTACGTAAAAGGCCCGCTGGAAAAAATCCGTGCCTTCAGCGAGTTTCTGGAAGAATATCCAGAGTTTCATGGAAAGATCGAGCTGATCAATATTTGTACCCCACCGGCCCAGGGCATGAAAATATATGATAAGATCCAGCTGGAGCTGGATCAGGCGGTTGGAAAGATCAATGGTCGCTATTCCAGCCTTGAATGGACACCCATCCGGTATTTTTTCCGTTCGGTGCCTTTCGAGGAGGTGATCACCTACTATGCCATCGCTGACGTGGCCTGGATTACACCGCTGCGGGATGGGCTAAACCTGGTGGCCAAGGAATACATTGCCGTGCAGGGTCAGCGGAAAAAACCTGCGGGAGCACTGGTGCTTTCGGAATTTGCAGGCGCTTCAGTGGAGCTTCCCTATGCCATATTAACCAATCCTTATGACAAAAAAGATCTCAAGCAAACTCTGCTGCAAGCCCTTACCCTGGACGAAAATGAACGGGCACTCCGTATGGAGAGGCTTTATGAAATAGTTAATTATTACGATGTGCAGCGTTGGGGAAAGGAATTTATGGAAGAACTGGGGAAGGCAACTCAATAAAGTACATGGTTGTCCGGTCAATCTCGTCGGTCAGAGGCAGTACTTTAGGAATGTAGCCACCGTTGGCAGGGGTATTTGAACGGATGCCATAATCGTCCTGGTTAATCACAGCAATCTTATGGTTACCAATAAGGGCCATTCCGTCGGGTTTGTCATGCGGATAATCGGGAAATTCCTTCAGGAGATCTACCAGCAATTCCTGGGATACAGGCTGAATTCCTGCCGCGCTAAGC
>DATCYD010000338.1:0-5861 GCA_036570465.1 Anseongella sp. | reverse complement strand
GCTTTTTTCGAAGTTGCTTCCGCAGTTGGGGGTGGAGACGACTTTTGTGGATGGAGGGGATCCGCGGGAGTTTGCGGGTGCTATCCGGGAGAATACGGAGCTTATTTATTTGGAATCGCCGAATTCGTTTACGTTTGAGTTGCAGGATTTGGGGGCGGTTAGTGCGATTGCCAGGGAGCGTGGGGTGTTGACGATGATTGATAATAGTTATTCGACGCCGTTGTGTCAACAGCCGCTGAGTTTGGGGATTGATATGAGTGTTCATTCTGCGACTAAGTATATTGGGGGGCATAGTGATACGATGGGTGGGGTGGTGTGTGGGTCGCGGGAGCTTATCAGGAGGGTCTTTGAACGGGGGTATATGATGTTGGGCGGGGTGGCTGCGCCGTTGAATGCGTGGTTGTTGCTACGGGGGCTTCGTACGCTGGACTTGCGATTGGAGCGGTCGGCTGCGAGCGCTGAAAAAATTATCGGTTTTTTGGAAACAAGGCAGGAAATAGAACGGATTTATTATCCGTTTTATCCGGGAAATCCGCAGTATGAACTGGCCAGGCGGCAAATGAAACGGGGGGGTGGGTTGTTTACGGTGGCGCTTCGGGTGAATTCATCGGGGGAGGTGGAGAAGTTTTGTAATGCCTTGAGGAGGTTTTTGCTGGCGGTTTCCTGGGGTGGGTATGAGTCGTTGATTATGCCACGGTGCCTGGGTTTAGAGGCTGGTTCTGCTGAAGATGGTTTCAACCTGGTGCGGTTTTATATTGGCCTGGAGGACCCGGAGTTGCTGATTGATGATTTGAAGAGGGCGCTGGGGGAGTTGACAACTTGATCTACATCCTGTCTATTTGCCGAAAATGTGTTAATTTCGCGCCAGATGTCAGGTCTGGAAGCAATAAAAGCACCCATAGATAAGGAACTGGAACTGTTTGAAAGTAAATTCAGACAGTCGATGAAAAGTAACGTGCCTCTGCTTGATCGGATTACTCATTATGTGATCAAGCGGAAGGGGAAGCAAATGCGACCCATGTTCGTTTTCTTTTCGGCGCGGCTTTGTGGCGGTATCGGGGAGGCTACGCACCGCGGGGCTGCCTTGGTGGAATTACTTCATACGGCGACTCTGGTGCATGATGATGTGGTGGACAATTCGTATGAAAGACGTGGGTTTTTCTCGATCAATGCTTTGTGGAAAAACAAAATAGCGGTGCTCGTGGGGGACTATCTCCTGTCCAGGGGGCTGCTGCTGTCGTTGGATAACAATGATTTCAAATTGCTGAAGATTGTTTCGGAGGCGGTAAAGCAGATGAGTGAAGGGGAGTTGTTGCAGGTGGAAAAGGCTCGCCGGATGGATATCAGCGAGGAGCTTTATTTCGAGGTGATCCGTCAAAAGACGGCGTCGCTGATTGCTTCTTGTTGTGCATGCGGGGCGGCTTCAGCCGGATCGACGGATGAAGAGGTGCAGCGTATGCGGCTTTTTGGCGAGAAGGTGGGCATGGCTTTTCAGATCAAGGATGATTTGTTTGATTTTGGCACGGACGACGTGGGGAAACCGCGGGGCATCGATATACGGGAAAAGAAGATTACGTTGCCGTTGATTTATTCGCTCAATAAAGCGGATAAGGCGATGCGTAAAAGAATGATCAGCATTGTGAAGAATCATGCTGAAGAATCAGGCCGGGTGCAGGAGGTGATTGAATTTGTAAAGACTTCTGGCGGATTGCAATACGCGACGGAGGTCATGAACCGATTTCAGGAAGAAGCGTTCGGGTTGCTGCATCAGTTTCCGGTATCCGGGAACCGGGATTCACTGGAGCAACTGGTGCGATTTACAACCGAAAGAAAGAAATAAAAAGAATGTCTACAGAAACGATTTTTTTCATTGGTTTTCTCATGTTTATCGCGTTGATGCTGGCGCTGGACCTGGGGGTGTTCAACAGGAAGGATCATGCCGTCAGTTTTCGGGAAGCTGCGATCATGAGTTTGATCTGGGTGACTTGTTCGCTTGCTTTTTATGCCTTTCTGACCGTTAGGGGTGACCTCATTCACAATATTACAGATTTTCAGCATCTGCAGGAGGTGGTGCTGAAGCATAAGCATAACATTGATCTTATTGCAGGCAATTTTGCGGAGAGTCTTGATCTTTACCGGAAGAACCTGGCGCTGGAGTATATCAGTGGGTATCTGGTGGAATACGCGCTGTCGGTGGATAATATTTTTGTGATGGTGATGATCTTCACGGCCTTTGGCGTGGATAAAAAATACTACCATCGTGTGCTTTTCTGGGGGATCCTTGGTGCGGTGATCATGCGCTTTATTTTCATCTTTGCCGGTGCTGCCCTGATTGCCCGTTTCGACTGGATCCTATATGTTTTCGGGGTGTTCCTGGTTTATACCGGTTTTATGATGTACATCAACCGGAACCAGGAGGAATCCATTGATCCGGAGAATCACCGGGTGGTAAAATTTGCCTCACGATATTTTGCGGTGCATCCGCGTTATGTTGGAAACAACTTTTTTGTGCGTATTGATGGTAAGCGGATGATTACTCCACTCTTTCTGGTGTTGCTGGTGATTGAATTTACAGACGTGATCTTTGCCGTTGATTCCATCCCGGCAATTTTCTCTATTACGCGGGACCCTTACATTGTGTTTTTCTCAAACGTATTTGCCATCCTGGGCCTGCGATCGATGTTCTTCCTGCTGGTGAACATCCTTTATAAATTCCATTATCTGAAGGTGGGGTTGGCGTTCCTGCTAACCTTTATCGGCCTGAAGATGCTGGCGCACCATTACCTGGAATCGTGGGGCTTTACCACGGCGCATTCCTTGTACGTGATCATCGGGATCCTGACGGTTAGCGTGATTGCTTCCCTGCTCTTTCCTGCCAAAAAGCCAGTTGAAGGAGCTTCCGGTGAACAGCCGGGAGAACGGTAAATGCTGTTATTACGGAATTAATTCAAGGATGCTATCCAGGTAGGTTCGGTCGTTGGATAGTCTGGGTACTTTATGCTGGCCGCCCAGTTTGCCTTTTTGGCGCATCCAGTTGTAGAAGGTGCCGGAAGGGGCGGCGTGGATCAGGGGCATGCGCAAGGCCATATCCTTATATCGCTTGGCTTCGTAGTCGGAATTGAGCTGCTTCAGATGTTGATCCAGCAGCTGGGTGAACCGGTCCAGATCATCCGGCCCGGTTTCAAATTCGATGATCCATTCGTGGGCGCCGGCCTCGTTACCTGAGAAATAGACTGGTCCGGCGGTGTAATCCCTGATGGTGGCTCCGGTTTCGCGGCAGGCGACGATCAGCGCTCCTTCTGCATTCTCAATGATGAGCTCCTCACCAAAAGCATTGATGAAATGACGTGTTCGTCCTGAAATGGTGATCCTGAAGGGGTTGAGTGAGGCAAAACGAATGGTGTCGCCGATGACATAGCGCCAGAGCCCTCCATTGGTGGAAATCACCAGGGCGTAATTCTTATCCACTTCCACTTCAGAAAGATCCAGCGTTTTCGGCTCGTCTTTCTCCAATTCATCCATTGGAATGAATTCGTAATAGATGCCATAATCAAGCATCAGCAACATTGCGTTGGAATCGCTGCGGTCCTGAATGCCAAAAAAGCCTTCTGAAGCGTTGTAGGTTTCCAGGTAATGAAAATTGTCTGTTGGGATCAGCTGGCGGAAGGTTTCCCGGTAGGGAGCGAAATTAACAGCCCCGTGAATGTATAGCTCCAGATTGGGCCATACTTCCAGCAAGTTCTTTTTCCCGGTAATTTCAAGAATGCGACGGGCCAGCACGATGGTCCAGGTGGGAACGCCGGAGATATTGGTGACATTTACAGGGATCGTGGCGCGGGCCATTTGTTCGATCTTTTCTTCCCATTCGTCCATGAGGGCGATGGTCATGTCCGGGGTGCGGTAAAATTCGGCCCAAAAGGGTAGATTCTTGATCAGTACTGCCGACAAATCTCCGTAAAAGGAGGCGTTGTTCAACTGATTGATCTGATGACTTCCACCCATCACCAGCGCTTTTCCGGTAAATATCTGGGCTTCTTCATGATTGTGGCAATAGATTGATAGCATATCTTTGCCGCATTTATAATGGCATTCTTCGAGCGATTCCTCGCTCACCGGAATAAACTTGCTCTTATCGCTGGTGGTGCCTGATGATTTGGCAAACCAGTTGATACGACTGGGCCACAGTATATTCTGCTCACCGTGCATCATACGTTCGATGTGCGGCTTGAGGGTTTCGTAATTCTGAAGGGGTACCCGTTTTTTGAATTCGGCTGTGCTTTCGATACTCCGGTAATCGTATTTCTTCCCCCATTCGGTATCCCGAGCCATGTTTAGCAAATTGCTTAACCAGGCTTCCTGAACCTCGAACGGGTATTGCATGAATAGCTCGATCTGACTGATCCGCTTTTTCATGATCCAGGAAATGACGCTGTTGACCAGGCTCATAGGTTGTCGAATACTTTTCGCCGGAAAGTAAAATTCTGTCCCAGGTAAACCCGCCGGACGGTCTCGTCTCCTGCAAGATCCTCGGGCAGTCCTGATTTGAGGATGCTGCCTTCGTGCAGCAGGTAGGCCCGGTCGGTGATCGACAAGGTTTCCTGTACATTGTGGTCGGTGATAAGAATGCCGATATTCTTGGTTTTCAGACGTGCTACAATTGACTGGATGTCTTCTACAGCGATCGGGTCCACACCGGCGAAGGGTTCGTCAAGCAAGATGAATTTGGGATCTACGGCAAGGCACCGGGCAATCTCGGTTCGCCGGCGCTCCCCTCCCGAGAGCAGGTCACCCCGGTTCTTACGCACTTTGTGCAGATGAAATTCGGTCAGCAGGTCTTCCAGCTTTTCCCTCTGTTGTTGTTTTGTCAGATCAGTCATTTCCAGAATGGCCATGATATTGTTTTCCACGCTCAGCTTGCGGAATACCGAAGCTTCCTGGGCAAGGTAACTGATCCCTTTCTGGGCTCTGCGGTACATGGGGTCTTCGGTGATCTCTTTCCCGTCCATATATACATGCCCTTCGTTCGGCTTGATGAGTCCGACGATCATATAAAAGGAGGTGGTTTTTCCGGCTCCGTTAGGACCGAGCAAGCCAACGATCTCTCCCTGGCGCACGTCGAAGGAAACGTGATCCACTACGGCGCGTCTTTTATATACTTTGACCAGGTTTTCCGCCTTAAGCTGTATTGATCCCATTATAGTCCAGTTTGATGTCCTTTATGTTTAATTGAATACTGGTTTTCCCGTTCCAGGTATTTTCTTCGACCGAATAACAAATGTTGAATGGCTTGCCGGGTCGGATATGTTCATAGAAGTTTCCAAGTCCAAAGGCAATGCTGTCGTATGTCTGACTGTCTTTTTGCTGAACATGGAATTTCAGGTGATTGTTTCCCACCAGTTGGGGCCGGGTGGTACACCATACAGAGCGGCTCATAAACAGGGGCTGCATATTTCCAGGTCCAAAGGGCGCAAACTGACTGGTGATCCGCATAAGCTTGGGGGTGATTTCTCCCAGTCCGATTTCTTCATCAATCTGAAGGGATTGGGAGAGAGATTCTTCGGTGATCCGGGTGCTAACTACTTCTTCAAAACGCTGGGTGAACGTTTCCAGGTTCTCTTCTTTTAGCGTTAGTCCGGCAGCATATTTATGACCCCCGAATTGTTCCAAAAGATCAGCACATGCGCTGATAGCATTGTGCAGGTCGAAACCGCGGACCGAGCGCGCCGAACCCGTGATCGTGTTTCCGGAACGAGTCAGTACGATGGTGGGCCGGTAGTATTTCTCGATCAGGCGGGAAGCAACGATCCCGATCACGCCCTTGTGCCAGCCCGGATGAAACAGGACGGTGGATTTTCGGGCGC
>DATCYD010000337.1:0-14023 GCA_036570465.1 Anseongella sp. | reverse complement strand
TAACAGGATAATAAGCGGGAAACTTTACGGGGCTGGCTCTCATCACCTTATTATACATACCTTTTCCGCCATCGATAGGCCCTGTGTACTCGTCGAAAGAGCCGTACAGGCGTACACCTACTTCAGTTGTTTTAGTGACATTCACGTTTACGTTTGATCTCAGTAAATAACTCTTCAGGTCTATATTATTATTAAAATTATTTCTTTGATCTACTTTCAACACGCCATTGTCCTGATTAAAAGTACCTGCGAAATAATACCTTGCTACCTGACCACCACCATTGACGCTAAAATTAGCTCGTTGGTTTACAGCGTACTCTTTGAATAATTCCTTTCTCCAGTCAACAGCTGGATAAATCAAGGGATTAGTCCCTGCAATGGTATTATCGATTTTATTTTGGGAATAAGGCAGGTTGCCAAGCGGGTCTCTTGTCAGAACAGACTCATTATGCAACCGCATGTAAGTGATTGGATCAGCAAGCTCCACATTTTTCGTGGGCTGAGAAATAGAGCTCTCCAATCTTAAGGAAACCTTTGCCTTGCCTACTTTACCTTCTTTCGTAGTTACAAGAATAACCCCATTAGCTCCCCTTGCGCCGTAAAGTGCTGTAGCCACAGCGTCCTTCATAATTGAAAAACTTGCAATATCATCTGGTTGTAGCCTGGCCAGATCTGTTGAAGAAAACTCTACCCCATCAATCAGAATAAGCGGATCCACTTTATATCCGAAAGTGGTCACCCCTCGTATGAAAAACTCTGCGTCGTCCAGTCCGGGCTCACCGCTTCGCTGATAGGCAATCACCCCAGCTAGTCTTCCAGCAAATGCTGTAGTTAAATTACTTGAAGGCACCTTTAACTCAGCTGGATTAATGGATGTTACCGCCCCAACCAGCTCCTGCTTTTTCTGTTTTCCAAATGCAACCACCACTACGTCGTCCAACTGTGAGGACGAAATGGAAAGCTCCACGTCGATGACTTCTTTCCCCTTTACCTGTATTTCTTGTGTTTCAAATCCTATCAAGCTATATACGAGTGTTAAGCCATCATTGGGCAGATCGAGCATGTATTTGCCATTAAGATCAGTCGTGGTTCCAATGCTACTCTGTCCTTTCACTATCACAGAAACGCCAGGTAGAGTAGCACCACTTGAATCAGTGACAGTTCCTCTGACTTCAATTTGTTGAAGTCTTCCTATATCCGGTCGAATGTCGAAAGCCTTGGAATCAGGTGCTAACATCCAAATCAAACCGACCAGAAAAGAGCAAAAATTAAATTTTCCCATCATAATTCGAAATATTGGTTTGTTGTTCTATTAGTCTTGTTTGGTTCCCCATACTTCCATTTCCTGTAAGTAAACGAAACCTTCCAGCTGCTTTACCCCATATACATAAAGAAGGAGGTTATCTGTAAGCAAAGGCTTGTCCAGTGTCAGGACCACCGTACCTTTCTCTGTACTGCCCTTAACATGGATTTGCTCATTCCACTGGGGCCGTTCAGGGAAAGTTTTTGCAAGTGCAAGGTCATATCGAAGATTTTCATCTTCCACAATATCTTTCTGGTAAAGCTCAGCAGTCTCTATTCGAACAAGGGTTAGTTTTTCTGAATATATTTCAGTACCCCTTTCAAAGAAAACAAGGACCTTACCACTTTTGGTAACTGCTATATCTGAATAACCAGATGGCCCTGGCACGATCTGCCGGCTAAAAGACCAGCTTTCTCCGTCATCTTCACTTAGTTTTAAAGTTAACTGGTTCCTATAGGCTGTTCCTGTTTGCTGATGATTGAGGTTGGAAAAAAGGACCCGCTTATCATCACTATCCGATGAATACCGATAAATACTTCCCTGACAAACAGGATCAGGCAAACCCAGATCGGGTTTTGGATCGCTCCAGGTAAGCCCTCCGTCCGAACTTTTACTTACAGCCCTGTACAAGCCATCGTGCCATCGCATATTATGAACAAGTATCCCTTCCCCATTCTCAAAAAGAGTACTTTCACTCATTTCACCGATAACAGGAGGAATTATTCCTCCCGGCTGCCAGGTTTTACCATGATCATCGCTAAAAATGACACCAACTCTCCGGCTTACACCATCTTGCTCTTTTCCTGATGGTTTAAGCGGAATTACCAATCTTCCACTTTTCATTTGCAGACCATGGCCAGGCCCTGTCCATATACCAGTCCATTCAAAACCTGCCTTTTGGCACATCTCATCTACAGCTGATGTAATATTGACCGGTTCAGAAAATGTCTTACCATCATCCGAACTTTTAACATAAAAGACCTCTTTTGCATCCTTACAGAATACCAGGTGAATATCTCCTGTAACATGATCGGCGATGGGTACAGGATTCCCGATAGTAACCATTTCGCTTTCGCCGTACACAACCTTTTGGGGTTCCCAGGTTTGACCCTCATCAGAGCTTCGCTTTATCAGGATGTCTATATTGCCCACGTCCCTGGCATTGTCTTTCCTCCCTTCACAAAACGCCAACACAGTTCCTTTCTCAGATACAACCAAAGCGGGTATGCGATACGTGTTATATCCATTTGTTTCTTTTACAAAAACATCATTAAATTCAAATGCGGGCGAAGGAGATTCCAGCTCTATGGGTATATTAGATTCCCAGGTAGCCAAAATAAAATCCGTTAGATACCAATTCTGATAACCTTTCAGTATTACACGCTCTACCATTACAGGTTTATCCCACGAAAGACCAAGAAGCACAGGCCTTTCATTACTAATATTTTCTACACGCGGCACCCAGCCGTTATCAGCATTGTTTCCTGCCACACCATCTGTAGCATTCTTTGAAAATCTCCTGTTAAAGAGGGCAGGGTGTAATGTGGAAACATTAGCGGAAAGAGCAAGATTCTTCAAGGGGACAACTAGTGTATCCTTAGGTGGATTCCGTATTTCCTGTATGGGTTCATTCGTTTCTTCCTGGCAAGCAAACAAGACAGCGAAGAACACAAAAAAATTAGCAAAAATCATCATGCGTTTAATCTGATTCATTATTTCCAATCGGGATCCTGTTCCATCTTTTATTTATCAACTTGCTCATATTCAACTGATATTGGTTCAAGGTTGATCATCTTTCGTTACATTTTATCCGTTTCACTAAGTTTAAACCTCACGCTCACCACCGAATTCTTCTCCGGGCCGGGACGGTATTTAACATAGGTGGTTGCCGCAAATGTGCCGTCGGGAAGCAATTCCAGACCGGGGTAACCACAATCCGGGCCTTTATGGCTATGCAGCAGCTTGATGCGGTATTGTCCTTCCGCCTGATTTATAATGGTTTCGTAATCACCTACCCATGCTACGAAGTGGTTGCGGGTGGGGCTGCCTTTTTCGGTATCCCGGAAAACAATTACCAAACGGCCATCAGGGGCATATTTGGCTTTGTGACGATCTCCGTGAAGACCGGCTGGCAGTTGTTTGGGGGTTGACCATGTTTTTCCTTCATCGTTGCTTACCATGAAAAGTGCTATCCGTGTGACGTTTTCCCTCATCAGGCAGAGTAACTGTTTCCCATCGGGCGAACGGATCAATTCGGGTTCACAAGGCTTTAACCCAGCGCTATCGACAATGATTTCGTAAGGGCTCCAGGTGAAGCCCCCGTCTTCAGAAAAGCTCTGCGCAACAACGTTTGATCGCTTTTCTTCAGTTTCTCCCGGACGGCGAATATTGGTCATGGCCAATAGTTTCTTTCCATTGTCCACCGGGATAATGGTACAAAACGGCATCACAGAGGCTCCAAGATGGTTGCTTTTCATTGGGCTCCAGGTGGCGCCTTCATCTTCGGAAACTGCCTGGTACATGCTACCGTCTGGGCCTTCTCCGGCAAAGACAAAGAGTCTGTTTTCTCCGGAAGGGTTCGGCAAACGGTAAATTGTAGGGCAGTTGCGCGTTTCGCTCCAGTTTTCCGGAACGTCCAGCAGAGGGCTCCAGGACAACCCGCCGTCATCACTGCGCTTCATGGGACCCAGAGGCCCTCCGTGGTTATAAGACCATACGCAATACATAGTTTTGCCATCGGGCAGCAATACAGTGGTGGGATGCCCCTGATAAACTTCCTCAGTTCCACGGGCTATGATTACTTGCCGGGTCGTGTCTGCTGAGAGATCAATCAACGGGATGGAATCAATCGTAAACGGTTCTGTCACCGTTTCTGTTTGTTGTTGGGGTTGGTTACAGGCTACGACCGCGACCGAAGCAGCAATGATGGAAAGGAAGCTTCTTTTCATGATGAAAGATTCTACTTTATTGTCTATTTCAATTTTAAAATCCAAGTGGGTAATTTTCCGTCACCGGTCAGCTCTCCGCCGGCAAGCCAGGGCAGGTTGAACCGTGCAATGCGCGGCGTCAGGGCAGGCGTTTTCCCGCGGCCCCGGGCATACATCAGGTAGATCATACCTTCTGAAGCGGTTCCTTTCCGGCCGGCAGCCAGTCCGGAATAATCGCTTCTTCCGTCCTTTGCCACCAGAATGCAGTGATGAATACCCGCCGGAGTGATATCCTGCAGATCGAAAAACTCCTTGCCTTTATTCCAAAACGAATTCTTTCTTATGGTTTCGGATGTTCGCTGGGCGTATATACCCGGCGCAACCGAAATGAATGCTAATAAGACAAGTAATGCTCTGGTCCTCATAAAACGAAATAGGTTATTGCCTGAATATTGTTTTTGTACTCAAAGAGTTAATTAGTTAATAACTCATGTAGTACATATCAAAGTTGAGAAAATATTTTGGATTTGCCAAAGATTATTTCACAATTATTTTACATGGAAAGCGCGATCCCCGGTACAGGAACGTGAACCACTCTCTATGGAAAGTTATTCCAACCGCTCAAAATGTGGCAACATGTGTTCGTACATGCCTTCACGGAATTCATGTTTTGTTCCGTTTTTCAGAATCGAGACCAGGTCCTTGTGGGTGACGGCGCCTGATTTTTGATTGGTTTTGGTACTCATCAGGTAACCGAACACAGGCATAAGCATACGCTGAAAGCGCTTAAGAGTGTCGTTGCCACTGATCTCATACAGTTTTCCATGAAAAGCAATCTCATTTTTAATCCGGAAGGTGTGTTCCTTGCTTTCTACTTCTTTATCAACAATTTCTTCCAGTTCTTCGATATCCTTGTCGGTTTTACGAATATATAACAAATCTGCCAGGCCCATTTCCAGCACGAGCCGTAGTTCAAAAACATCCTGAAGGGTGTCTTTATCCATAATAAGAGGATCCATTACCCGTTCCAATGTACCAAGGATATCAGGATTGGTCAGAATCATGCCTCTTTTTCGCTTGGTTTCAATCAGGCCCAGCATCCGTAGCCGGCTAAGGGCTTCCCGCACGACGTTCCGGCTTACCCCAAGGGCTTCGGCAAGCTCTATTTCCTTGGGTAATGCATCTCCTGGCTTAAACGACTTCTTCTTTAAGTATTCACGGATCCTAAGCTCAATGACATCAGCCATCGTACTCGTATGGATCCGTCCAAGGTCTTTACTTAATTCATTCTCCGACATAGCAATCCATTCAATTTATAAAGAGCCAAATTTGAGTTATTTTTTTGTAAATATGTAGAACAAAATAAAATTTCACTTTTTAATTCCCTTGATGCTCTTTGATCACTCAGGCTCTATTCTCAGTATTCTGGTGGCCCCTGGCTTCATGTTCAGCAACACCTTGCTGGCATTGTCTGTAAGTGTGATACGATGTCCGCCGGGATCTGTAACTCGTGCTGCAAATGGAAGTTCCAGGATTTTTTCACCACCGCTAACTGAATGGATGACCAGCCAGCCACGCCCGGCATAAATGACATCACCCGTCTCGCCGTAGCGGTGCACACCGGCCTGGTCCCATAGCGCTGCCAATGACTCCGCATTCCAGGCTATTTTTTCCTCAACTACCAGGCGCTGACCTGGCTGCCTGGTATTGATAATTGTTCCACTCACGTCGGTAACCATGGAAAGTTGCGGATGAATGCGTACAACCATGTCCCGCTCCGCTTGTTTTAAATCCGGAATCCCCATCAACCATAGCACCTTGTACTTCCCCGGAGGGATCTTATCAAGATCGCTTCTCAGATAAAGATCGTAAGGGGCGCCGGTTTTTCCCAAGGCATACCGGTTGCCTAATATTTGCCTGGAAAGGCTGCCATAACTTTTGTCCCAAAACTGAAGTCTTTCATCCACAACGACAGCAACCTCCGGAGCCATTTCTTCCATCGAAACAGAAGGATTACGCCTGAAAAACTCCTGTCCTTGTTTAATCACTGCGATTAGTTCGGGGTCGCTGAACCAACCTCCCCACATATCAAACCACCAGCCTCCATATCCGTAGGCGAGCATCCGGCCAAGATTTTTCAACAAAAGGGCCTTTGAGGTTTCCATATCCTCCGGACCGTGCCATACCCCACTGCTGTAATAATCGCCTGGAGGATCAATTTCAGGTGCACGGTCTTTCAAAAGGGTGGTAATTGAGGTACGCGTATCATTTTCAGCCAACCATAGTTTCCCATGGAGCTGAACGGACTTAATAGCTGCCATCGGCGGCCAGTCTTCTCCAGCACGCCTTCTGTAATCGTTTGGGCTGGACAGATAATCCAGATAGGGACTTTCCAGAACGGTAGCCAGGGCGCCATGACCGCGCCTGGGATCGGTCACAAAATAATGGTACCCGTAAAAAGCACCGGTGAGCAAGCAGCCATTGCTAACTTCCTTTACGATCTTACTGAAGTAGTTAACGTGCCCGGCCATTGTTCCGGCGTGAAAATCAAAGGTGTCAAAATATTTTTGGTCGCCGGCGTCCCTCCAGCGTTTTTCCTTCTCAGCCCCGCTGATATTCGCCGGCATCGCGGTTTTGAAATCCACATCATTATCATTCCATGCCTGCCTGAGCGCCATTTTGTTCCCATATTTATCCCGCAGCCAATCCCGGAAACTTGTAACCCGTACCTCACTCTGGTCATGAAATTCATCTTTGAAGTGATAGAACCATTCCTCGGTAAACCCTCCTGCAACGTGTATTCCTGCAAGGTGGGCGGCATAAGGTGAATTGAGAAGCGTTTTTACACAATGTCTCAATGCCTTCCCTGCATCGCGCTGCCATTTTCGGGAAAAAAAGCTGGTGCGAAGTGAACCACCTCCAGGTAAAGCACATACTTCGCCAGGATTCTCTCTTTCCCACCAAGTGGGAGGGTCCAGATGGATTCTGATTATAACCTTTGCAAGAGAGTCCGCTTTTAATATCTCGTCAAAGTCTTTGGTAATGCTTGACAGATCATACTTCCCTTTACCAATCCAGATTGCCGGCCTGAACGGGCCGATCCCGGAGGAAGAATTTATGCCCCTGTCACCCAGATAAGCCGGGATATTGTAAAGATGCAGGCCGGCGCCAGCCATTTCCGCATAGAATTTTTCTTCCCCCAGATATGACATATATGCATAAGGCGGGTAGGGCTTCCCGTTAATGAACAGCTGTGGGGCATCTCCTTCCGTCCGCACTTCGGAACAAATACGCTCAAACGGCTGGGCCTGCAAAGCAGTGGAACAGAATATCATTGAAATAAAAAAACAGGAGATGTAGCGGTTCATGATCACTTCAACTTACTTGTCCGGACACCAAATTTAGACAAAGAATGTATTATTCATTAGTGAGATATTGAACAGGCAGTCTGCGATGAGCCAAATCAACCGTTGCCCAGCGATTGTTTTTTAGTTCCGTTTTCCAATAGAACAGATGCACCTGGGCTCCGTCGATTAAAACAGCCGGATAAGAATAATGATGCACATTATCGTACTCCAATTGTTTATAATGACTCCAGGTTTGCCCACCATCTTCGCTAATTCTTGCTGCTAACACATACCTGTCACCGACGCCGCGGGTGCTTTTCACATCTTTCATGGAATTGTGTACCAGCAATATTTTATTAGTCCCCGGTATCATTTGAACCCTTACGGGAGCCAGCGGATGTTGAATGCCTGATTTTTCAGGATCGCTCCAGGTTAATCCTAAATCATCTGAGTAGCTGGCCATCAGGAATCCGGAAGCATTGCGGCCGAACATAACCAGCTTTCCCGTTTCGTATTCCGCTAAAGATGCCTCATAAAACCCATATTCACTCAATCCATACGGATTTTCACGGTTAAGGACTGTTTCACTATTCAACCGAAACCAGGTCTGGCCCTGATCACGGGTCGCATAAAGATCGGTACCCAGTAATTTCCCTTTTGTCTTATTACCTTTCGCCGGGATGATACTATGAACCAGATTAATTACTAATTTATTACTTAACACAATAAACCGATCGTGCGCTCCTGTCATGTATTCATAGATGCCATCAGACACGCTTATTTCTTCACTCCAGGTTTTGCCTTCATCCATTGAATAACGGAATACTTTCCAGGCCCTGCCTTTTACCATCTTAGAATAAGCCAGTCCAATCTTCTCTTTAGAAAACCGGATGACGGAGGGGTGCAAAAGTGAAAACCCCTCTTCGTTAAACAGGATCTCCTGTTTACTCCATGTTTTTCCTTTATTCGTACTGACCTTTCTTGCAATCCGGGAGATACTCTTATCTCCGACTCCGGTGAAAGAGTCAAAGTAGAGATGATAATTTCCATTATTTATTTTAATAGCCGTACCCTCTCCCTGCCGCGGGGTGGAACTTCCTATAACAGGAGCCTGAGGGCCCTCAAAGCACTGAAAGGTTTTAGCCTTTGCTGTATTGGAATAGTCACTTAAGGCCGCTCCCTTATATGCCCTTACGCGGAAACTATATTCAACATTTGCAATGCATCCTCCAGCCTGAAATTGTTGGGTATCGGATGGGACAAAACCTGTTTTTACCCAAAAGGATTCGTCCTCCTTTTTACTTTCAATCAGGAAACCCTCCTCCCCTTCCGACTGATCCTCCCAAACCAGGTTAATGTGCGAAGCGGAGCCGGGTTGAACGCTTAAGCCTGCAGGAGCGTTTAAATTAAACTGCCCAAAAACATAACAATTAAGGAAAAGCAAACTAATACTTATTAACAAGCTATATTTCAATCGTTCCATCCTTCTACTTCAAATAGGAATCATCAGAATACATTAAATCCGCTTCACCCCAATACCAATCCGGTTCATTGACAAAATGGCTATTGTAAGACCGGGCATATTCCATTGTTGGCCATTCCATTTCAAAACCCATTTTTGTAATCACATGCTGATATTCTTTCAGCAGGCCATCCGTGTTTCTTACTTGTCGAGGCGTTGCATTTTTATCCAGACAAAATGCGGCTAAAGCTCCCGCCGCTTCTCCGGTATTCCATTCTACCGGATGTAACCGGAATGCACCGTTTGTCACCTGGGTGACGCCCAGATTTTTGCAGGCAGGGATGATATTTTCTATCCTGATTGGAATCAATGCACCCAATGGGATTTGCTGGGGCCAGTGCATTCCATGCAATGCCTGGGTGTAGCTTGAATTTTTATTTTTTGCCTTCAGATGAATATCCACTCTGTAGCCTCCCACTCCTACGCTATCAAAATATTTAACCGGCCCTTTTGGATGCAGGTCTGTCCTGAAATGTTGTTCCAGCACCGTGAACTCAGCCTTAATTCGTCTTGATTCCCGGACATAAGGATATTGTGCAAGTCCATCGCTGGTACCAAACACATCGCCACGTGCCCTGAGCCCTGGGAAACCTGGCTTATTATTATAACCGGAAGGAATCTCTGTCTGCAGGAAGTATAACAAGCTCAGAGATTTTTGCCTGGCCTGCTCAAAATGCAGCTTTGCTTCCTCTTCAGTTCCTCCAATCAAGTTCCCATGGCTGTAGGAATTACCATTCATTAACATGGTGATATCGCTGGGAAATGCACCGGGCGCAAAATTACTTTTACAAAATGCCCTTCTGAAGTTCCAGATAGACTGTTTATACGTTCCCTGGGACTCCCCTGTAAATAATCGCCGCATCCTGTTCTTTAGCCCATCCGCATCATCAAAACATATTAATCTACTGAAACCGCCTCTCCATTTTTCATATGATTCCGGCTTTTCGATTACATGATTTTCTCCGGGTAAATGGTCAATCGCTATTAAATGGGTAAATGGTTGAATTCTATTTGGGTCAGCCGGACCTTCCATTGCCGATGGCTCTCCTGTATCACTTTGAGACTCCGATCCTGTAACAAACTCCATCCGGGCCAGCGGCAATACGTCTCCGAGTTCCGTGGCATCTAAAATATAAGAAGCTTCAATAGCAATATTTTGTCCGGTAAGCTGATTGGCAACAACAACTCCTTTACATCGATCTCCATCCATATCAACGCTTGCCGGCTTGAAATTTGTCAGTACCTTTACCCGGCCGGCGGTATAATGGGGCATTAACATCTGACCAAGTACAGCCATCCCTACTCTGGGCTCAAACCCAATGGCACTGACCCAGCATGCGCCGGGATTCAGAAAGGCGTCAGACCGGGCCGCCGTCGATAGCGGATAATAATTCCTGTAGTAATCCCTTACTCCCTGACGGAAACTGGCATAGCTTAATGTTCTGCCAAATTTTTCAATCCAGGGATGCTCATCCATGGGAACACCCTGAGTGGTTGCCTGCCCGCCTATCCACGAGGTTTCCTCGGTAATGATTACTTCCTTTCCCAGCTTTGCTGCCGCCAGAGCAGCGGCACATCCCCCGAAACTCCCGCCCACAACCAGGATATCGCATTTATAATTGCTTTGGATCGCAGCATTATCCACGTTCCTTTGAGGCAGGTCGAACGAAAAACCTGCCAGGCCGCCGGCGCCCATTAGAAAGCCCGAATTCTTTATGAATGATCTCCTGGACTCGTTTTTTAAATGCTTCATTCTGTTCTCTTATTTTGTTTGCATACTGATTTGTGACTATTTATTTGATCTGGATTATACATGGGGAAGTCTTTATTTCCCTTTCAGCCAGTCAAGCTCAAATCGCACAAATGAAATCCCACCTGGCAGGTCACTTCCTGGATGATTATTCCTTTTCTCGTATATCAGGCCAATGGCCCCGTCTTTGAGCTGGACAAGGTCTGAATACATCGCTCCATACCCATATATTAATTTGCTTACCGGCCAGGTCTTTCCGCCATCAGGGCTAAAGCTAACCGTCATCCCTGCCCGCTCCTTCTCCTTGTTGGGGTGTGAATGAATCAGCCAGATCGCTTTCCTATTCTTCTTGTGAGGAGGGTGTATTCGGATGAGTCCGCAGTCAACCGATGTATAGGGCATGACAATCACTTCTTCATGTCCCGTTTGCCAGGTTTGCCCCTGATCTTCACTTAACGCTACCCACCTCCTGCTCTTGTTATGCATTCTGGCATTCATCATCACCGTTCCGTCCGCCAGTTCCACTATCCTCGCTTCCGTGGTTCTGTGGCCTAAACCTGTATCCATTCCCTTTTCCCATGTAACTCCATGATCATCACTGTAAATTGCCGAAGAGCTGTAAAGGCGGTCATTGACCGGTATCTTCTGTACAGTGCCATCAGGCTTTATCCGGCCAAGGGCTCGCCTATGCCAAAACGGAACAAGCAACCGGCCGTTTTTTAATTGGGTACCATGTCCCGGACCGGGCATGTGAAAAGCACGTCCGAGGTAGTCAGAAGCAAAGCCATCTTCATTTTTGATTGGGTCTCCATTGATATCCACATGGGGCCTTCCGGTCGGCTCTGTATTCAGCACAGCTGTTATTTCATTCCGCTTACTCCAGGTTAATCCTTCGTCGTCACTGTACCGGTAAAAAACACGGGTCATCCGTTGAGCGTTAAGTCCCTTATGCTCCCCTTCGTTCAATACATAAAAGATAAATATTCTTCCGTTGGTGTAATCTGTCAATGCAGCAGGATTGGCCCATGCCTCCATTTTTTCTGCAACCCCCTGGGATTTCCAAAAATCACCGTCGGACTTTTCGATATAAATATTTGAGGACCACGTCTTTCCATTGTCAGTTGAACGTTTACACACCAAATCATGCGGACCTTCGTCGCTTCCGTCCAGTCTGGCTTCCGTAAACGCGAGGAGAGTACCCTTTTTTCCCAGCGTAAGCCCAAGAATGCGGTGACTTTTCATTCCGCGCTCGTTGCCCGTCCATATCATCGTCTCCCGCAGGGGGGGCTTTTCTTCTTGTTTCTCGAGCTCTTGTGAAAAACCAACGTCATTAACCGACAGAAAAAGCGAAAACAAACAAAAAAATTTGATTCTCATACTATTTATCATGCATTTTACTTATGGTCCTTTTAATTCCGATTGGCTTTCCATACCGTTGGCGAACGCAAGGCAGGCGCGATCTCCCCGCCGGGGATAATGATATCATCATCCCACCAGAAGGCTTGTGTCGCAACCGGAGCGGCACGGGGAAATTCTCCCACTTTTACCCAGGTATCTGTCAGGGTATGATAAGCGAGTACTTCGCTTGAAAAACCCGAATGATTATCCGTTATTTCATTCATTACAATGCGCATACTGTCTTGCTCCGCATCCGTTTTCGCATCCCTGTATTGATTTTGAGCCGCCCGGAATTCCCTGTGGTCTTCACTATCCGCTCCGCTAAAAACAAGAATGTGATTCAGCCCGACAGATACGGACGAGGCACCACTTAAGCATCGGGTGGAACCGTCATCCAACCGTATTTCCTGCAGCTGTTTCCATTCGTTGGCAGGCAGATCGTACACATGCGCATCATATAAAAGCGCTTCTCCTTCCGCAGCACCTTTCCTTCCACTAAACAGGAACACACCTTTATATTTTCCATTATTTTGTTCAGCGAGTACCGGCATCATCCTGCCGGGCCCGTTCCACGAGGGTAGCTTTTCCCACTCCCATTCGGTGTCAATGCGTTGACTCCCCACGCTTTGGCGTTCCCCGCCTTGAAGATTAAGCCGATAAAAAGAGTTCGTGGTATGTCCTTTATCCTGACCTGCTGTTCCACCGGCGATATACACGTAGCCATCCAACAATACGGCTCCCATAAATGCCATCGGAGCGGGCAGATCCGGGAAGCTTGTAGTTTGGACAGTTCGGCTGGATTGGTCCCAACTCATCAAAAATACATCCGGGCGATTGTTGGAAGCATCCATGCCGCCAATGCACAGCACCCCCTCAGGCGTACTGACAGAAGCACCGTATGCCCTGGCAGAGGGTAGTTTAAAAACCGTATCAAGCCATTTGTATTCTCCGCTAGCGCGACGTTCCAGGACAAAAATCGACTCGTTCCACACACGTGGATCTCCATTCCATGGCCTGCCCTTTTTCGGAAAATAGGTGCCGCCGGCCACCAGCATGACATCATGATGCACACCGGCGAAATGACCCGCCAATCCCTCTCCCTGACCTGAAGCGGACGGAACAGGCGGAAGCTCGCTCCACTGTATCTCGTTTCCCTCCTGAGCCATTAAATGAATAGGTACCAGGATAAATAAACTTATAAAAAACAGAAACTGTCCTTTTGAACTGCTAATTCTCACAATTTAGATCTTTAGGTTAGTTTTGCACATGTCAGGTTAGACATATTGACCATATTAACTTATGTACAACATATCAAAAATGAAACTATTTTTGGAAAAAACCAAACGTATCTTCTTAAATGTTTAATATCCTTTCTGAAGGTCAACGAGGTTGAGCGGTGTTTCGTTTTGAAGGACTCGGTGCAGGTTTTTCAGGAAAAAGGAAATCTTGTACTTTTGTTCGTCAGCAAAACCGCCTCCGGTATGCTGAGTGATGATAACATTCGGTAAAACCCAAAGCGGATTATCCGCGGGCAGCGGCTCAAGGGCATATACGTCAAGCACCGCTCCTCCAATCTTCCTGGTCCGAAGCGCATTGACCAAAGCCGGCTCGACAACTGTGTTCCCCCGCCCTATGTTTACAAAAATGCTCTCAGAACGCATTGCATCCAGTACGGTAGAGGAAATAAAGCCTTGTGTTTCGCCGGTTGCCGGAAGTGTATCAATGAGAATGTGTGCTTCTGGCAATGCCTCAAGCAGTTGCGGCAAGGACCTCAGA
>DATCYD010000336.1:0-7359 GCA_036570465.1 Anseongella sp. | reverse complement strand
GATTGTTCTTGGGGTGGCGGTGCTGCTTGGGGCACGCATCCGCGCAACAGCCTGGGGGTTGTTGCTGCTGATCCTGTTCTTTACCTGGCTTACCTTTTATTCGGCCTGGTTTAATAAAGTAACCGACTGCGGTTGCTTCGGAGATGCCATTAAACTTACACCCTGGCAATCGTTCACCAAAGACCTGATTTTATTAGTGCTGATCCTTCCCATCTTTCTATATCGCCGCCATATCCGGCCTGTGTTATACCCCAAAGGGAGCGACCTTGCCCTGGTAATGGCATCAGTATTATCGCTGGGATTCGGGATCTATACCTATTTTTATCTCCCGGTGATAGATTTTCTACCCTATAAGGTGGGAAATCATATTCCTTCACTGATGGTAATGCCACCCGGCGCGGAACCGGATGTCTTCAAGGTGATCTACACCCTGAAGAATAAAAAAACCGGAGATCTCCGGAAAATGGACGACAAGGAATACCTGGCCAGCAATATCTGGGAAGACCCGGATTGGGAGTATGTCAGCGCGTCGGATCCCATCCTGGTAAAAAAAGGCTACACTCCTCCGATCCACGATTTGTCCATCACCAATGGAGACGGGGTGGCTTTTACCGATGAGTTGCTTAGCAACCCATTTTACAACCTGGTGGTGGTGATGTACGACCTTCGTTCCACGGCTGCAAAAGCCCAACCGGAGCTCAATGCGATTGTCTATAAGGCACAGGAATACAACATCCGGAGTATTGGCCTTACTGCCGCGTCCGAACAGGACACCCGTGCTTTTATAGCCAAAACAGGAGCGCTTTATGAATTTTTCTATTGTGATGCCACCCCGTTGAAGAGCATGGTACGATCCAATCCGGGCCTGCTGTTACTGAAAGACGGGAAAGTGGTGGACAAATGGTCATACCGGGAATTGCCCGAACCCGAAGAACTGGAACGTCTTTATTTCGCTACCCGATGAAACTATTCCTGATCGGCTACATGGGGGCTGGAAAAACCACTCTCGGAAAACCCCTGGCGCAGAAATTGGGTATCCCTTTTATCGACATGGACGCCGTTCTTGAGGCCTCCGAAGGGAAAACCATCACGGAGCTATTCGAAATTCTTGGCGAACCGGGATTCCGGGAAAAAGAAAGAGATGCTCTGCAAAAGAGTGCTTTTCCCGATAGTTTTGTCATGTCCACCGGTGGCGGAGCACCCTGCTTTTTCAACAACATGGACTGGATGAACCGAACAGGCATTACCATGTATCTGCGCGCCCATCCCGGAGAAATTGCGCGCCGGCTGGAAAACCAGCGTGAAGAACGCCCCCTGCTTCGCGAAATCCAAAAAGAAGAACTGGAAACAGTGATCGCCCGGCGAATTGCCGGCCGCGAACAATTCTACCTGCAGGCACAGCTGGTCATGGAACACAATGATCTCACGGTAGAGCACCTCCTGGAAGCCCTCCGTAATCACAGCTCATCGCCTGCGGACCGGAAAGCATGAAGCATCTGTTTCAGGTCAGGTAAACCGCTTCTTCCTTATCGTTGAGCACCAGCTGCACGTGTTCCTTGGTCACAGTAGAAAGCTGCATCCCCGTAAAATCAATATGCACCGGATACGATTTATGACTGCGGTCCACCAGCACTACTGTACGGATCTTCTTCAAAGGAACATCCAGAAATACACCAACACCATACACCAGCGTTCTTCCGGTATGCAGCACATCGTCCACCAGGATCACCACCTTATTTTTACATTTCTCCGCAGCGATATTGGTGGTTGCCTTTAATGAACGGCTATCCTTTTCGATCGAAAGCTCCAGCAACTGCACCTTGATACCGGAAATACCCGACAAGATCTTCTTCAGCCGCTCGGCAAGGATGTAACCTCTGGGCATGATTCCCGCCAGAATGATCTCATCCTGTTCAAAGTTGTCTTCCAGGATCTGGTAGGCAATGCGGTTCAATTTCTGCCGGATCTGTTTCCGGTCAAGTATCAGTATTTTTTTGGATACCATGCTGGCGCAATTATTCTCCTGGTAAAAATAGCAAAATATGTTTTAGCCAAACGGCAACTGTTTTATCTTTGATCCGATGGACCTGCAATCTCAAATCCTGCTTCGTCACGACAAACAGAACATGATCCTGATCCGGGAATATGTCGGTGACGACCCGCAACGTTTTGCCAACCTGATGAAACTCTTCTTTTCAGATCAGTATCGCATTCAGCAACGAACATCCTGGGCTGTGATGCATTGTGTTACCCGTCAGCCCACACTCATCACGCCCTACCTGGAGAAAATGATCAACCTGCTGGACAAACCCGTTCACGATGCCGTGAAACGTAATATCACACGCATACTACGCGACATTGATATCCCCAAAGCGTTTCACGGACAAGTAGCCGACCACTGTTTCCGGCTTCTCGGAGACGCGACATCCCCGGTGGCCATAAAAGCCTTCAGCATGTACATTCTTCAGAAAATCGTCCGGGCCGAACCCGAACTGGCGAACGAACTCCGTCTGATCATTGAAAAACACCTGCCCTACGAATCTCCCGCTTATGGGGTCGCCGCGCAAAAAGTTTTCAAACAGCTGAAGCAGTCAGGTATCTGAACACCCTACTCCTTCAGGCGTAAACCAGCGATATCAATTAAACCAGTGTGGCATCCATGCTGATCTCCAGGTTCAGCGCCTTGCTGACCGGACAATTTTCTTTCGCATCCTTCGCACACTCCGCAAACTGCGCTGCTTCCATACCCGGAACCTTTGCCTTTACAACCAGATGAGCCGTGGTTATTGACAGGCCTTCCATGCCAATGGTACAGGCCGTTTCAATACTTTCAGGCGTAAACCCCGCCTCGGTCAGCACTCCACTCAGTTTCATCGAATAACACCCAGCATGCGCCGCTGCGATCAGTTCTTCTGGATTCGTCTCCCCCCCATCCCCAAAACGGGAATTAAACGTATAAGGCGTATTTTCTAATACCCCTGTAGCAGTGCTCAATTGCCCCTGCCCCTCCTTAATTGTACCGTTCCAAACGGCATTAGCTGTACGTTTCATAATATGATCCTAACTTTTAAACCTTTATCCCCCTAAATTACAAAAGCAACCTCAAACTAGAAACTGTTGCGAGATAACTAGAAACTTCCAACTAGAAACTGTTGCGTCAGCAACTATCTAAAAGGGTAAAATACAAAATTCGCCCCTTCCGGCACAACCACAAAAAGACACATAAATTTTCTTGGGTCCTTAAAGTTCTTTTCGAAGAAGGCCCTTTTTCCGGGCAACACCAATTTCTTTTCAATGAATTCCTCCAGGGTGGAGGCGTGAATGGTCCATTGGGTGCCTAACTCCCGGCGGTCAAGAATAACTTCTCCCATATTGACCTCATGCTGGTGGGCCACAAAAATCGGATGTTGTGTCAGCATGGCATCCAGCATATCGTCCGACACCTCTTTGATGGCATCATGGTAAACCTTCAGGTCCCCCTCCAGACTTTTCAGAGGACTTTTCTGTGGTTTTTTCTCACCGGGATCCCTCATTCCGGCGCTGTCTTGTATTTCCATCTAATTTCCTTCCTGGTGTTCAAGTAAGATCACATTTTCAACATGGGTTGTATGCGGAAACATATCTATCGGTTGGATCCGGCTAACCTGATAATGATCCTTCAGTATCAGCAGATCACGTGCCTGGGTGGCGGGGTTACAGCTTACATATACAATCTTCCCGGGGGCAATCGCCAGCAAGCGCTGCACCACGCCAGGATGCATGCCAGCCCGGGGGGGATCGGTAACAATGACCTCCGGACGACCTTGTTCCGATACAAATTCTTCCGTGAGCACATCTTTCATGTCTCCGGCAAAAAAGACCGTATTTCCGATGCCGTTCAATGCCGAATTCTCCCTGGCATCCCTGATTGCCGGCTCTACGTATTCAATCACTGTGACCTTTTCTGCCTGGCGGGCCAAAAAGTTGGCAATCGTACCGGCGCCGGTATAAAGGTCATACACGTGTTCCTGCCCACTCAGGGCGGCGACTTCCGCCACGATCTGGTACAGGCGCTGTGCCTGTGCGGAGTTGGTCTGATAAAAAGACTTTGGCCCGATCTTGAACCGAAGCGGCCCACCGGGAGATTCCATCTGTTCAAAGATATGATCCCTCCCGCTCCAGCAATGCACTTCCTGATCATAAATGGTATCGTTCAGCTTCCGGTTCACCATATAAAGCAACGAAGTGATTTCCGGAAATTGAAGGCGGATGTATTCCATCAACTCTCCGATGACCCGGGCCTGTTCATCTGCGAATACGAGAAGCACCATGAGTTCACCGGTGGAAGCCGTCCGAATGATCAGATTCCGAAGCAGGCCTTCATGAGCGCGAAGGTCGTAAAAACTCAGCTGATGTCTCAGGGCATAATCGCGCACCACGTTACGAATGCGATCGGAAACTGTGTCTTGTAAATAACAGGAATATACATCGATAATTCTGTCAAAACGGCCGGGTACATGAAAACCAAGGGCTCCTTCCTGAGGAGAATCATTATTCAGTATGCCATTCGTCCCCGGGCCGGACCTGAGCGGCTTCTCTTCATGCCACCGCCGGTTTGAAAATGTATATTCCAGTTTATTCCTGTAATATTTGGTGGAAGGAGAAGGGATGATGTCCATCATGTGGCCGGCATCGATCCCCGCCAGCCTTTCCAGAGCATCGCTCACCTGCTTTTGTTTATAGGCCAGTTGGGCGGGATAGGCTAAATGTTGCCATTTACATCCTCCGCATGTACCAAAATGCTCACAAAAAGGATCGGTCCGATGTGAAGACGCCTGGATCAACTGGTTTACCCGTCCTTCAAACAGGGACTTCTTCCGGCGATGCAGCGTTACATTTACAATATCGCCCGGTACTGCCTTGTCGATAAAAAGCACCCGACCTTCGGATTTCCCGATGCCTCTCCCATCTTCAGTAATATCTATGATTTCCAGTCCGCTAACGTCTTCCGGCTGCTTTAATCTGCGAATTGCCATGTTGCAAAGATAAGTCAAAGCCTACAACAAGAAAAAACCCCGTCTCAACGGGCGTTGAGATCGGGGCTAACCTAAACCAATATATATGAAAACAAAAACCTTATGTCTAATTTATCTTGCTCGTAAACTACTTACCTGCTAACGTCAGAACCTACCTGATTGTTTTATATAAATCTAAAATCTCCGGAAAATTCACCAGTGCTCGTTTTAGCAGTTCCGGAGATACATCTCTGGTAGTTTTCGTTCTGCAAAGGTAACCAATATCACAGCAAACTCAAAAAAACAGGAATAAGCTCTGTGTAAAATTGTTGTTATTGATGCAGGTTTGTTATCACTAAAGAATCTCGCTGCGGAATTGTTTCAGAAAACGTACATCATTCTCAGAAAACAGCCGAAGGTCCGATACCTGGTACTTCAGGTTGGTTATCCGTTCAATCCCCATTCCAAACGCGAAGCCGGAAAAAAATTGTGGGTCCACACCACATTTTTCAAGCACATTCGGGTCAACCATTCCACAACCCAGGATCTCGACCCAACCTGTATGTTTGCAAATAGTACAGCCTGCACCGCTGCAAATAGTACAGGATATATCCATCTCCGCCGAAGGTTCGGTAAACGGAAAGTATGACGGACGAAACCGCACTTCGGTCCCTTCCCCGAATAATTCCTGCACAAAATAAAACAGCGTCTGTTTCAGATCGGCAAAAGAGACATTTTCATCTACATACAACCCTTCCACCTGGTGAAAAAAACAATGAGCACGGGCCGAAATTGCTTCATTCCGGTAAACCCGGCCTGGCATAATGGCCCGAAAAGGCGGTTTCCCCTGCTCCATAAGCCGCACCTGTACTGAAGATGTATGCGTACGCAACGCAATATCCGCCGACGGATCTGCGGGATCGTGACGAATGAAGAAGGTATCTTGCATATCTCTTGCAGGATGCTCTTCAGGAAAGTTCAATGCTGTAAAAATATGCCAGTCATCTTCAATCTCAGGTCCTTCGGCCACGCTGAAACCCAAACGCGAAAAGATCCCGGTAATTTCCTTCTCCACGAGGGAAATGGGATGCCGCCCGCCAGAAGGTGAAGGCTCGCCCGGAAGGCTCAGGTCTTTATCCTGATCCGCCCCGCGCGTACCGGTTTGCATGCTGTTCTTAAACGCTTTTACTTTTTCTTCAGCAGCCTGCTTCAGCTGATTCAGTTCCTTTCCAAGTATGCGCTTTTCTTCCGGCGGAAGAGCTTTGAATTCCTCAAACAAGGCAGGAATAAGTCCTTTCCTGCCCAAAAAACGAATACGAAATTGTTCTGCCTGTGTCGGGTCGGCGGGCTGAAAATTAGCTATCTCTGTAAGATAAGCATGTATCTGTTGCAGCATGGACGCAAAGATAAGGAATCCACCCGAACTATTTCCGCATACGGATCGCCGACAATCGCAGGCTTTTCCTATTTTTACCTCCTGAACCGAAATGCTGATGGAAAAACGATGGGTGCTTGAAAGATCATTGGATGAAACGGTGGCGAACCGTCTGGCCCAGGAGCTGAACATCAGCCCTGTGCTGGGACGCTTATTGCTTAAAAGAGGAGTTGATAGTTTCGAAGGAGCCCGCCACTTTTTCCGACCAAAGCTTGAACAGTTGCATGACCCATTCCTGATGAAGGATATGGACAAGGCAATTGACCGGATGGAACAGGCCATCTCGGACAAGGAAAAAATATTGATCTACGGCGATTATGATGTAGATGGCACAACGGCAGTTTCTACCGTTTACCTATTCTTCAAACGATATTACAGCGAACTCGATTTCTATATTCCGGATCGTTATAAGGAAGGTTACGGTATTTCCAGACAAGGAATTGAATGGGCCGCTGAAAACGGCTTTTCCCTGATTGTCGCCCTGGATTGCGGCATCAAAGCAAAAGAACAAGTGGCCTATGCCAAATCCCTGGGCATTGATTTTATTATCTGCGATCACCACCTCCCTCCCCCTGAGCTACCCGAAGCAGCCGCGGTACTGGACCCCAAACGTCCCGACTGCCCGTATCCATTCAAGGAGCTTTCGGCCTGCGGGATTGGGTATAAGCTAATCCAGGCCTTTCTGAAAAAGAACGACCTTCCCCCGGAACACGCCTATCAGTTCCTGGACCTGGTTGCGGTAAGCATTGCGTCCGACATCGTTCCAATTACCGATGAAAACCGCATCCTGGCCCATTTCGGATTGTTAAAACTTGCCGCCGATCCAGGTCCCGGCCTCAAGGCTCTCCTAAAAACGGCAGGTATCACAAAAAACACCCTCAGCATCAGCGATATCGTTTTTGGTATTGGCCCCCGCATCAACGCCGCCGG
>DATCYD010000335.1:0-7656 GCA_036570465.1 Anseongella sp. | reverse complement strand
GCAGCGAACACGCCGGCAATGACCAGCCCGGACACGCCAGGAGGCAGTTGTTGGGCTATAAACCAGGGGAAGATATCATCTGATTGACTCATGGGATCGAGCAATTCAGGTTGGGTTTTGTAGAATACCCACAGGGCGGTCCCTACACTGAAAAAGATGATGGTTGCCGGAACTGTAAGAATGGCATTGGTCCAGATGGACTTGGCCGCTTTTTCCTGGGTTTCAGTAGTCAGGTAACGCTGTACCACTGCCTGGTCTGAAGTGTAGGAAACCATATTCCCAAAGAAACTCCCAATTACCACTACCCAGAGCGCATCGGTTGTCCAATCCCAGCTGAAATTGGCCAGCTTGAATTTACCCGCCTCCATCCCCATGGAAACAATGGTACTTACTCCACCATCCACGTGCGTGGAAATCAGGATCAGACTCAGCAGGGCCCCTCCCAGCAGCAGCACAACCTGGAAAACATCGTTCCAGATATCCGCTTCGATCCCTCCGAGGAAGGTATAGGTCATCGACAAACCTCCGATGAGGACAATGCAAAGAAAAATATTAATATCCAGCACGGCATTCAGCGCCAGCGAAGGAAGAAAGATCACAATCCCCATTCGTCCGAACTGGAACAGCAGAAACGACAAACCGCCAATGAGCCGCACCGGCAGACTGAACCGCCGTTCCAGGTACTCGTACGCACTGGTAATTTTCAGTTTATGGAAGAAGGGCAGGTATCGGTAAATAATAATCGGCGCAACGGCTACGATGGTCATATTCACGAGAAAGAATAACCAATTGGTTTCGAAGGTCTTTGCCGGAATGGATAAGAAGGTGATTGCGCTCAGCTGCGTCCCGAAGATACTGAGACCGGCTGCCCACCATGGAATCCGGTTCCCGCCCAGGAAATAATCGTTTGTGCTTCGCTCCCGGCTGGCGTAATACACACCAATGCCGATAAGGATAATAAAGTAAACGACAAGAATGGCAATATCTAAAATGGCGAAACCGGCCCTTTTTTCAAGCGGCGTTGCAGAGAGAACGGCTGCGGTACGGGTACCGGGACGTATTTCGCCGCTGGGAATAACAATGTTCCCGTTCCATCGGGCGGTAATGGTGGTTACCGGCGGGTGAACACTCCTATCGACACTGTCGGAAGTCCCCACCTGCCCCATGGCTACCCAGGTATCAGTCACTGTGTGATAGGCCAGGATATCGCGGCTGAATCCAGGATGATTCCCGCGTAACTCTTGCTGACGGAAGAACATACTGCCGTCATCTCCGCCAAAGACCAGTAAATGTGCCTGACCAAGGTTGACCGCCGGATTGGGCGCTGCTACCGCTGCCCGGGGCAAATCGGCGATGCGCGTCCAGGCGCCTGACTCCGGATCGTATTTATAGGC
Organism: Anseongella sp.; assembly: GCA_036570465.1. Lineage (GTDB taxonomy): Bacteria > Bacteroidota > Bacteroidia > Sphingobacteriales > Sphingobacteriaceae > Anseongella. The sequence continues at coordinate 6,262 of DATCYD010000335.1, read as the reverse complement.
ATCCTTCAGGAATTCACGCACCGGATTACCGGCATTGTCCGGTACCAGATTAGCCCCGCTGATCAGGAAGAAATCCCCTTCCTGGGTTCCCGCCACTGAAAGCATCCGGGGAGCTCCGGGCCAGGAAGGTAATTCCTGCCAGCTCTTTTCAGGTACTGCCAGATCCAACACCCAGAATGAATTCAACGGTTCCGGTGAATCGGGAGCATTCAGTCCGCCCGCCACATACACCTTGCTGCCGATCTGAACACCACTTCCAAAAGCCATGGGCGACGGAAGCGCCGGCAACTCTTCGGTCCGCAACGTGCCATCTTTCCATTTCAGCAGGAACACATCGCTATAATGCCGGGCGGAGTCCCCTCCACCAATGCAAAGAAGTCCTTCCGAAGTACTTACCGAAACCCCGTAAGCCAGCGGATGTGGCAACGTTCCAGCCTTTTCCCATTCTCCGTCCGGAGAGGTCAGTACATATACAGCATCGTGCCAAACCTTTGTACCGCCTTCCCATGGCATGCCATCCGGAAAATTGGCGCCACCGGCAACGATCAGTGCGCCACCGGAAACTCCTCCGAAGGGTCCGGCCACGCCTACTGCATCAGGGATCGGAGGCAATTGTTCCCAGCGGAAAAGCTGCTGAGGTTTGACATTTTGAGCAGACAGGGACATTGCCGGGAGCAAAAGGGTCACAAGTGCTATTAAAAAACAGGGTATTTGATAGAAAAAGCTTCGCATCCTTGATTTATTCATTTCAGATGTTTGATCATTTATATCTGTTGGGCATCTCTATATCGGTTGGGCATCCAGCCTGCAGGCCCAATCAAAAAAGCCCACCTCCCGGAGATCTTTCTCCATTTGCCTGATCTCAGCGCCATTCAAAGGTTTCAGTGGCAGGCGAACCGGACCAAGGTCCATCCCGATCAGATTCATCATAGCTTTCTGGGAACGCAGTCCTCCGTACTTGTTAATGACACGGACTATCTTTACCGATTCCAGCTGCAACTGCTGGGCGTGCTCCAGTGATCCTGACTTAAATGCAGCAATCAATTCATGATATAAAGGTGCAATAAAATTATAAGTACTGCCAATAAATCCTCTGGCCCCAGTAGCCAGGGCAGACAGCAACATTTCATCACTGCCGTAAAGCACATCGTAGGCGTCACCGGGATAATTCAGGCAGGCTTGAAACTCATAAACAAAAGGTGCGGTGTATTTGATCCCCGCCAGGGTAGGAACGGTTTTTTCGGAAATCTGCAATAGCTCCACCATATCCAACCCTACACCGGTGAGAGAAGGAATGTGGTAGTAAAACAAGGGCGTCTCCGGCGCACCGGAAGCGATCATGGCCAGACTTTCTGCCAGAACCTCCGTAGTGGTAATCTTAAAATAAGCAGGAGGTGTTGCCGAAATGAAATCCGCACCGATCTGCTGTGCATGTGCCGCCAGTTCTCTGGCTTCTTCCAGACTGTTATGGCCAACATGAACAAATACCTTGAGCCGTTTAGCCGATGCCTCCACAAAGGCTTTTGCCAGTTGCTTACGTTCTGAACCAGTCAACGAAGGTCCTTCTCCGGTACTCCCGCAAACAAATATTCCCTTTATTCCATTGTTCACCAGCAAATCCACCATCGCGGGAATTCGATCTATGTCAATCGCACCATTTGAGTGCATGGGGGTAAACGGAGCTGCAAGCAGCCCGCTGATCTTCTCTGTCATTTTGATATTTAATTAAGTCTTTTTGTTTTTACCTGAGCAGATCTTCAGGATCCAGTTTCTGAAAAATAATACTTTCGTAGGGTCGTTTCTGACCAGCTTCATACAAGGCAAGAATGGTTCCGTCCGGAAGTTTCCCAAGGGACGAATAGGCCGACGGTCCCGCAAAGAGGCCTTTAATAACCGGCCAGGTTTTACCCTCGTCGTAACTCGCCCGGATGGTCATGTTATGTCTTTTGGATGTGCTGGCAGGGTTCAGAAACAGCAGCACGCTTTTCTGTCCATCACGGCTGGCCCGGCCCCTCCTTTTGCGTTCTGCTTTCTCCGGCCATGAGTAACGAAGAATACTTGCCTGGCAAACCGGCTCCACCAGTTGAGGCGCGTCTTCAGGTGCTGTCCAGGTAACTCCGCCATCATAGCTGAGGGCATGTGTGCGGCTGGCCCGGCCAAAATAGGAACGCATATTCATCAGCAGTGTTCCGTTTCCGTCAGCAAGTTCCACCACCTGACACTCATTCACTTTTGGCCGGATAGGCTCGCTCAGTTTCCAGGTTTGTCCGTGATCATCACTGTAAATAGCATGAGCGCCATATTCGTAGGGGCCACCGCGGACCTTTCCATTGGGATCATCATAACTATGGTCGCTGGGTATCACCAACCGGCCTTTATACAAACCATGTTTGATTTGAATGCCAATGCCAGGGCCGGTGGCATACCAGCCCCATTCCTTCTTTTTCGTAGTGGCGGTAATGTTTTCAGGCTTGGTCCAGCTACGGCCGTCATCGCTGCTTTTCGCCACCCAGACTGTCCGGGTGGATTCTGCCGTTTTCTTGATGATATCCGCTTCATGATCAGAGCCCAGGTTATGGGTCATGACAATAAAAATCTCGCCTGCTTCTTCATCTACCACCGGACAGGGATTGCCGCAGGTATTGGCCCCATCGTCCCAAATAACCTGCTGCTCGCTCCAGGTCTCTCCGCCGTCTTCGGAACGTTTGAGCAAAATATCAATATTCCCTGCATCGCCCCCATGATCTTTACGACCCTCGCAAAAAGCCAGGATCGTTCCCTGGGTAGTGGTCACCAACGCCGGTATCCGGTAAGTATCATAATCGCCTTCTCCCGAACGGAACAAAGCAAGTTGCCCTTCGGCAGTCGCCGTTTCCCCGGGATCTTGAGCCAGGGTGGCCAGCGGTGAAGTCAATCCAGTCATGACGGCAAGTGTTGCCGTCCACATGTATGCTCTCATCATCATATTATATTTCTTTTGGTATTCTTGCCTGAACCTTCTGTAAGTAATCCATTAATTCTTTTTCCAGCTTTCGGGCATGGACTGGCAGTCGTTTGCTGAGGTCATTGGTTTCACCCGGGTCCTTATCCAGGTCGAACAACTCAACCCGCCGGGTTTCGTAGTGATATATCAGCTTATACTTTCCAGCCCGAATAGCGGACTGAGGCCGTGTATCCACAAAATCGGGATGATAAAACGGGAAATGCCAGTACAAATTTCGCAATGACAAGGCATCCGATGTGGGTGAGGCGGTATCGCCGGTATGTGATGTAGCACCGGAGATGAACAAGGGCGAAAGATCAACCCCATCCAGGGTCATGCCTTCCGGCGGCTGGCTCCCGGTAAGTGCGCAAACCGTTGGAAAAACATCCACTCCTGTCACCGGTACCTGGCAGATGGAGCCGGGTTGGATCATTTCAGGCCAACGGACCATCATGGGTACACGGATGCCGCCCTCGTATAAATTCCATTTACTTCCCCGCAAAGGTGCATTCCCCCTGAAACCAGGATGTCCTCCATTGTCTGACAGAAAGATCACCAGCGTATTTTCCGATTGACCGGTGGACTCCAGGGCTTGCAGCAATTGTCCTATATATGCATCCATGGTTTCCAAAAAAGCCGCATAGTGTATCTGTTTCTCTGTGGCACCTGCTCCCAGGAGGGATTTGTATTTTTCAAACAACCAGCGGCAGCGGGTACGTACAGGGGAATGCACATAATACATCGAATAGTACAGCAGGAATGGCTGATCCTTTTCTGAATTCAGGAATCCAATAGCCTCCTGAGTCAAGGCGTCCGGTGGATATTCTCCTTGTTTCCATTCGCCAAATGTCTTCTTTTCCTGCGCTGTGTAGGAGTACGGATGGCTCCCTCTGTTTTCAGAACCGATCTCAAAGCCTTGCTGCAAAGGGCCGAGTTTTTCGCCCCAACCCAGGTAGTGATCATTTTCCTGAGTCAGGTGCCACTTACCGAAATACCCCGTCCGGTAGGTGCTGTCAATGATCTCGCTGAGCGTAATTTCTTCCAGTGGCAAATCTCTTGGAAAAGAAGGTTGTTGCAAACGGGTGCCGGCTGGTACCGGACTGCCGTCTGGCTTGGTAACAAATTCAAAATTCAGCCGTGCCGGCGAACGTCCCGTCAGGATAGCCGCCCTTGAAGGCGAACAAATCGGAGCCGGTGCATATGCTTGTGTGAAGCGCATTCCTTCCCGGGCCAGCCGATCCAGATGAGGGGTGACTACCTGATCGTTGCCATAACAGCCCAGATCACCCCAGCCCAGATCGTCAGCCAGGATAATCAGGATGTTCGGACGATCTCCATCCACTGCATGCGTGCCACTAAAAGCCGGCACCGTATGAAGCAAACAAATTATCGCCAACAATGACCGTATAGCCGCAATTTCTTTCATACATGAATTTGGGTTGGGAAAAATTCAGGCAGCAGTTGACTGGCATATTTCCGGACAGCAGCTATTTCCTCTTCAGGAACCCAGCGGTACGGCCAGCGCAGGCGCGGACTCATACGCGTCCATCCTCCTACAGCCGCCATAAACTTATCCACGGCCTGATTGGAATAGCCAACCACCTGGATATAAGGAACAATGCAATGCTCCATGAACTGCTGGATCCGCTGTTCCAGTTCCAACGCCGACCCGATATTGGTTCGCATGGACTCATACCACCGTTGTGCCATGCCGGGATGCAAGCAGGCGACATTGGAATAAGCGCCGGAGGCTCCTTGCGAAAATCCTGTTGCCAGGTGGTGTCCAGGCACGAATATCGAAAGTCCGGGCGTTTGTTCTTTCATGGCCTGATACCATTGTCCACTCCCGCCGGCCACTTTACAACCCACCAATGGAATACCTGCCTGCCGGAGCATGCCGAATTCTTCCGGTGATAATTTTTTCTTTGCATGTGGCGGGTTATAAAGGACCAGCCCAACAGGAGCCGCTTCCCTGGCCATTACTTCCAGGTAATCAATAATTTCGGTCATCTGAAGCGGGAACCAGTCAGGAAGAATTACCTGGACGGCCGAAGGCTTTAATGAAACCACCCGCCGCACGCGTTCCAACGCCTGCAACGGACTGGTATGGGCACATCCAATCTGAAAGGGCATCCCCGCGGCATTGCATTTTTCAGCCAGCAATTGGCTGACGCGATCAAATTCGGCTTCTGTCTGATTATAGAATTCCCCGGCGGTGCCGTTGGAATAGATCCCGTTCACCTTCATGGAGATCAGTATCTCAATCTCTTCTTCCAAGGCCGGATAATCAATGCCATCGTCTGCATTCAGAGGAAGCAACAAGGTAGCCCAGTTGCCGTAAATCTCATCACTATTCAAAGCCCTCATACACTCAAGCCTTTACCTTTAACTTAATTTGCCGGCCAGTTATCGGTTCGGAAAGGTGGTGCCGGTAATCCAGCCGTATTGTATAAATTTCCCGCTGCCCGGTCCGTAAACGCATACCGCACCGCCACAGGCTTTGTTACCTGATCGCTTTCCACCAACACCCCGTCTTTTGCAATGGTCGCCTTCGCGGGATAAAACTTCCTGTCAGCGCCCGCAATCTCAAATGAGATGATCGAGTCACCGGAAAAAGTAAACCCACCGGACGCATGGTCAAATTTCACCAGAATCTTCTGTTCCTTAACCTCCATACTGCTGTAACGCGGACCTTCAGTGGAAATTCCTTTCATGCCATAAGTCCGGGCCAGGGCCAGGTAGAGCAATCTCTTTGCTATAGTAGTTTTATCTGGCGGATGAATGGTTGTCATACTACCCACATCCACGCTTACTGCCATGCCAGACAACGGAATAATATCGATGGCCTTTTGCTGAGCTTCCCGCAAGTATGGAACCATAGCCGCATGGCTTGGATAAGTATAAGGAGCAATTTGAGCGAAATAAAAAGGCAGCTCATCATTGCCCCATTTCTTCCGCCATCCGCTGACCATCGCTTTCATCAGTGGGGCATACTGTTCAGGCCTTGCCCGGTTGGCTTCCCCCTGGTACCAGAGGAATCCCTTGATACCAAAGCCGGCAATCGGAGCGATCATTCCATTATACAGGCAAGTGGATACAAGTCTTCCTGCAGGAGTTTCTTCGGAAGGAAAAGGAATTTGTATGTCCGGAACAGTGGCGATGCTGGTTTTGTCTGTCCAGGCTTCAATCGGAGTTCCTCCCCAGGCGCTCAGAATAACCCCCACCGGTACCCCGAGTACTTCCTGTAGTTTTTTGGCAAACTGAAACGCTACCGCGCTA
>DATCYD010000334.1:0-8084 GCA_036570465.1 Anseongella sp. | reverse complement strand
GCCTGGAGTGGAAGATCGCCGAAGGCGGAAACAGCGGCATCATCTTCAATGTGCATGAAGACAAGGAGTTTGGTGCTACTTATGTAACAGGACCAGAGATGCAGGTACTGGACAACGAAAAGGCGCACGACAACAAGAAAGACAATCACCTGGCAGGCTCGCTTTACGATATGGTGGATGTGGGCCGGGACGTAGCAAAACCAGCAGGTGAATGGAACCACGCAATAATCCGCATTAAAGATGGCCACCTAACCCTGAAGTTGAACGGTACCGAAACCGCCGATGTCACCATTGGCTCGGAAGAATGGAAAAAACTGATTGCTGCCAGTAAATTCAAGGATTGGGAACATTTCGGGCGCTATCCGAAGGGACGTATTGCCTTGCAGGATCACGGCAATCAGGTGTGGTACCGGAATATCAAGATCCGGGAACTGTAAATCAGCTGCAAGGAGCTAATCACAAACCCGAAGCGGGTTGCTTGCAGGGTAACTGAACGGATTATCCAGGAACCAGCGAGCCTTGTAGATCTTGAGCCCGTCTTCCCGGAACACCGTCTTGCCTTCGGCATCCAGCACCCTGTCTGACCACCATTGTTCCTCTGGTTTCATGAGAATAACGGGGTACCCGTCAGGGCCTGAGGAAACACTTTTGATGTGTTCGCGGTGAGCCAGCCCGGAAAGGGTGATCTCCCTGGTCTCCAGATCAACATAATAGACGTCCGTTGTATTGGTAAGCCAAAGGGAATCCTTCCCGAAAACAGGGAACAAGTCATGGGCGTTGTTCCCCGGCAGCGGTATGGTTTCTTTTAAAACCAACCCGGGGTTTTCGCAATCAAAATCATAGACATACCGGTTAAGCTTGTTTTTAGCAGCCGACCAAAGGGAATTACGCTTCTGATCCCATACCACGTTATGTCCCGATGGAAGAGGATACTGCTTACCTTTTATCTCTCCGGGTGAAGCCAGGGTATCCAGATGAAACACCGTCATGTAATTTCCCGTACTGGAAGCCACTACCAGATTGCCATCCGGAAACAATTCCGCCGAATGTGGATTACCCCCCGCATAAGCGTGAAAAAACACTTTTTTATCGACAATCCGGATCAAGGCCACCCCGCCGCCCGAAGCCGTAATCAGCAAGTAGTTGCGGCCGTACACGGGCTTCGCCTCATCGGGACTGGAAAACCACTCAGGATTCTCCAGTTCAGACGCCTGATCAGGACGCCACTCCCAGATCGTATTCCCATCCAAGGTCTCCACAATCCGTATCGAAGGCTGCGCCTGCTCGGTAATCACCAAACATTTTGAACAATCCTCCACCGCCAGGGTATCCAAATGAGACACCGCTTCCGGCTCATTAATTCTCTGTCCGGCCATCCCACTCGCCCCAAGCAAAGCAACCCCAAAAAAGACACCAGCCAACATTTCTCAGATATTTTATAAAGCAAGAAACAATTCGAAAGAAAAAGAAATCGTTTTAAAGCGGAAAAAGATTACACGATGGAGACTTTTACCCCCATACTTTCGAGTGAACGGGCGATGTGATCGGAGATTCCGGCATCGGTGATTACCTGATCGATCTCTTCGAGGGAGCATATTTTACCGAAGCCTCGTTTGCCGAATTTAGTGGAATCGGCAAGCACAACCGTTTTTTGGGAATTGGCGATCATTTGCCGGTTTAGGTGCGCTTCCATGGAATTAGTGGTGGTGAGGCCGAACTCCAGGTCAATGCCGTCCACCCCCAGGAAAAAGGTGCTGCAGAAAAAATCATCGAGGATATGTTCGGAATAGGGCCCAACTACGGAAGAAGAACTTTTCCGGACCACACCACCCAGTTGCAGGATTTCAATATCCTTATGCCGAAGGAGTTCCAGCGCTACATTCAGAGCAGAAGTAATGACTGTCAGGCTTTCACGTGGCTGCAGGGCTTTTGCCAGGGCCAACACCGTTGTTCCTGAGGCAATTACAATGGAATCGTTCGGCTGTATGAGTTTGGCTGCCGCCGCCCCGATGCGCATCTTTTCAGCTGACTGAAGTTTCTCCTTTTCATTCACCGGACGATCGGTCATATAAGGGTTGTTCAGCGTCGCTCCTCCATGAGTCCGGAAGAGCAGGTTTTTGTCTTCAAGCAGTTTCAGGTCTTTCCGGATGGTCACCGAAGATACGTCCAGGGCTTTACAAAGATCCAGTACATTAACGTATCCTTCCTTCTGTACTTTACTGATTATAAACTGATGGCGTTCGGCAATATTGATCATTCTCAAATGTACGCATTCCAAAGTATTTCGGGTAAATCACCGGCAAAGGACGCATCCGTTTTTTAATATTTTCATTTTATTACGTATAATTGCGTACTCTTTCGTTTATGGAGAGAATTGGCCGTATGGATATCAGCAGGGAAGAAGATGTATTGTTCAACCGCGATCGCTTTCTGAAAAAGGCCCGGGAGACCGCTCATTGGGATGTGATCGTAATTGGTGGTGGAGCCACCGGTCTGGGGGCTGCAGTGGATGCCGCGGCCCGCGGATATTCGATCCTGCTCCTGGAACAGGCCGATTTCGCCAAGGGCACCTCCAGCAGGAGCACAAAACTGGTACACGGAGGAGTGCGTTATTTAGCCCAGGGCGATATCCATCTGGTTCGTACAGCCCTTCATGAACGGGGCCTGCTCTTAAAAAACGCTCCTCACCTTGTAAAAAAGCAAGCATTCGTCATTCCCTGTTATAGTTGGTGGGACCGCCTGAAATACCTGACCGGCCTGAAATTATATGATTGGTTGTCGGGACACAGCAGTTTCGGATCCTCCCGGTGGATGACCCCCGGGGAGGTAACCCTGTCAATTCCGGGGGTTCGCCCAAAGGGCCTGAAAGGCGGTGTCAAGTATTATGACGGACAATTTGACGACAGCCGCCTGGCCATCAACCTGGCGCAAACCTGTGCAGAAGAAGGAGGGGTCCTTCTAAACTATTTCCGGGCAACCGGATTACTCAAGGATCGGGACGGAAAGATCTCCGGCGTAACGGCCCGTGATGAAGAAGCTGGTGGAACGCATGAATTCCATGCCAGCACGGTAATTAACGCCACCGGCGTTTTCGTGGATCAGGTGCTGCAGATGGATTTTCCTTCAGCGCGTCCGCTGGTAGCACCCAGCCAGGGTATCCACTTGGTATTGGATAAGTCATTCCTTCAGGGAGATGACGCCCTTATGATTCCGCATACCCGTGACGGAAGGGTTCTTTTTGCTGTCCCCTGGCACGAATTTACCCTCCTGGGCACCACCGATACGCCCCTTCCATCAGCCAGTTTAGAACCACGCGCCCTGGAAAAGGAAGTGGATTTCGTATTGCAAACAGCAGGGAATTACCTCACCCGAATGCCTTCCCGAAGTGATATATTAAGTGTTTTCGCCGGTCTTCGTCCCCTTGCTGCTCCTGATAAAGCAGCCAGCAGCACTAAGGAAATATCCAGAAGTCATAAACTCATCGTCAGCGACACGGGCCTCATCACCATCACGGGTGGCAAGTGGACAACCTACCGTGAGATGGCCGAAGATACCGTAAACAAAGCCATTGAAACCGGTAAACTGAACACTGTCCGGTGCAACACTCCGGGTTTAAAAATCCACGGACACATTCCTGTTAACAATACTGCAGCTGGAACCAAAGCCGCAGGTATGGCAAGCGGGGATTTCCTGGAAATTTATGGCAGTGACGCTCCATTGATCAAGAAACTGGCCAGGCAACACCCCCCACTGAGCGAACCCCTGCATCCCCGCTTTCCCTATACCAAAGCGCAGGTCGTTTGGGCTGTGAGAAGGGAAATGGCTCGTACAGTGGAAGATTTTCTTGCCCGCCGGATCCGCATACTTTTCCTGGATGCCGCTGCCGCTGTTGAAATGGCACCGGAAGTAGCACGCCTCATGGCTGAAGAGCTAAAAAAGGGGGCAGAATGGCAAAAAGAACAAATTGATTCCTTTGAGATATTAGCTTCCGGCTACCTTCCAACCTCCTTTCATGGCAAGGTTTTGGCATAATTACCTGGTATAACCAAAATTCAACGCCATGAAAAAGCACAGATTAATTCCTGTTGCTGCAATTGCAGTAACCCTTGCGGCGTTTACAATAAACGCTCCTCAGGCCTTCCCGGAAACTACCTTCCAGGGCTTGTCTGCTGACACTCTTCCTGGTGATACGATCGATGATCCGCTGCCCGCCGATACCTCCGGTCTTCCGGATGATACCTTGCCGGCAGACACAAGCGTTTTCCCACCTGAGGATTTTTTCCCTCAGATACAACAGTCGATGACTTATTCGCTCCGGACCAAACGGATCCTTTCCCGGTAGATACCGCTGGTGAACAGCCCAAGCTGTTTCCGGACGACACCACCGGGTTTAAGTTTAACCGGTGACCCTTCATCTTATAACGTCCGGTGACGTGCGGACATATCCCAGGCTTTCCAGGTCCTCCGCATCCGGCACTGCAGCGAGATGCCCGACCGTCAGCAGATAAAGGTCGTCGCTTGCGCCCACCACCTCCCTGTAGAGATGATCCGAAAGGAGAATACCCTTTTCGGCTTTTTCCCGACGGATCACCTTCAGAAGGGTTTCTACGTGAACAGGCATTACGTGTGAGAACGGCTCATCCAGCAACACAAACATGGTTTGCGAACACAGAATCGTGTAAATTTCCACCAGCCGCCGATGTCCGCCTGAGAGCGAGCCCAACCGATCGCCTCCGCAGCCCTCAAATTCCGGAAAAAATTCACAGAAACGGAGGAAATTGACTTCCAGGTCGGAAAACACTCTTCTGAGCGTAAACGCAGCCGGTATAAAGTGGAACTGGGGCGCAAATCGCAGCCGGTGGGGTTGCTTCCAGGCATCTCTGAGATGCCCTTCATTTAACCTCACCGAACTGCTTTCTGCTTGCAGCCGGCCATAAATGATGTTCATCAAGCATGTCTTTCCCTCGCCATTCCGTCCTAACAGCCCCGTCACCTTACCCGTTTCGCATCTAATGTATATCGAAGAAAGAATGGTCCGTCCATCGAAAGAAAGGTGAATTCCGTCTGCTTCAAGAATATCGGGATAAGATTGCATCATTTTCAAGGGGCCAATGCAATGAAAATTATGATGAACAGCCCAAAATCAAGGCCGAGCGTGACCGTCCACAAGAAGGCTTTGGAATATCCCAGATTAAAGTAATAATAGTAAGTCTGCCTCCTGTACTGGTTAGTCGCATACCAAACCAGCCCCATAGACAAGACCTTGAACCAGAAAAAATACATGAACGGACCCCATCCGTAAACCGGATAAAGCCAGTGAAAGCTCCCGATACAAATCAGGGTTAGCAACCAGGCGGCTGGTAAGAATCCCAGGTAAAAGGAAGCAAGGGAGCGGATCGCCTTCATGGGAACTAAGATAATAAAATCCTGACTAAGGTCCGGCATGACATAAACATGTTAATTCCTTATATTTACCGCCTTTCAACCATCCAAAAACAGGTATAATGAGAACAATCGCCCTGCAGCTGCTGCTTTTGGCCGGTGTATCGGCCAGCGTTTCCGCCGCCAGCGTAGATACTGTGGAAACCTTCAGCGATGTCATGCAAAAGAATATCAAGGCCGTGGTTATTACGCCTGATAATTACGATTCCCGAACGGCATTTCCGGTGCTTTACCTGCTGCATGGGCACGGCGGGGATTACGCCGACTGGATTAATCGTGCCCCTTCGCTGGCCGGTTACGCGGACTTATACGGTATGATCATCGTTTGCCCGGACGGAGGGCGTAACAGCTGGTATTTCGACAGCCCGATTGACGAAGCGATCCGCTATGAGACCTACGTTTCAGACGAGCTGGTGGCGTGGATGGACCACCACTACAAAACCGTTGCTGACCGAAAAGGCAGAGCGATTACCGGCCTGAGCATGGGTGGCCACGGTGCACTTTACCTGGCTTTTCGCCATCAGGACGTCTTCGGGGCGGCGGGCAGTATGAGTGGCGGGGTGGATATCCGCCCCTTCCCTGGCAACTGGGGACTCAGCACACGGCTTGGCACGTATGCTGAACAGCCCGAAAACTGGGAAAAGAATACGATCGTTAACCTGGTGCACTTGCTGGCGCCAGGCAAACTTGCCCTGATCATCGATTGTGGTACGAGCGACTTCTTTTACCAGGTAAACATGAAGCTACATGAGACGCTTCTTTACCATAATATTCCACACGATTTCATTACCCGGCCTGGCGGCCATACCTGGGATTACTGGAATAACTCCATCCGGTATCAGATGCTGTTCTTCGATGGGTTTTTTGGCAGCTAAGACAGTACGAAAGCGGATTGCTTGACACCTTTAGTCATTCATCCCTTTCCCTTCGAGAATTTTGGGGATAAGTTTTTCTACCCGTGACTCCCGGGTTTTGGACTGTTTGGCCTGGGAAAAATGAAACAGATAAGCACGTTGTCTGCCGGGAGTTAATGCTTTGAAAGCTTTTTTCAGCGCTGGAAATTCATCCAGCTTTCGTTGAAACTCTTCGGGAACCGGGAAATCCGCTGTTTTTTTCAGGGGAACCTTCAGGCCGGCTTTTTCGGCTTCGATCGCTTCGAAAATATAGGTTTTCAGGATGCGTTCCTTTTCATGGATTTCCCCGACACTCGTAAAGCGGATCTGACGGGCGGACTGTACATTGGCCGTTTGCTGGATCAAGAGGCCGTACTCATCTTTTAGCAAGGCTCCTTTGAAGAGAAGAAGCGCACAGTATCCCTTAAAACCATGTATTAGGACAATATTCCTGCCCTGGAACGTGTAACAGGGGCAGCCCCATTTTAACTCTTCCGCGAGACTGCAATCAAGTGCCAGCAGCCTTAAAGCGGCATATTCTTCTTTCCATTGGGTGTTTTTGTCAAAAAACCAATCTACTTTTGGATTCATATTCCTTGCTTTTCGACTCCTATTTTAAGAAAATTTTCGGTTGTCGTCAATCCCCCCTCATTATGACGGAATTGCCCATTGACGGCGGCATGAAATCTGTTAATTTTGTTTAAAATTTGAAACGATGCTTAAAGTAAATGCGTATATGAACTTCGACGGCCAGGCCGAAGAAGCCTTCAATTTCTACAAATCCGTTTTCGGTGGCGAGTTTTCGGCCATTCACCGGATGTCCGATATGCCGGGCGTGGATGAGCTGCCGGAAAATGAGCGCAATCGCCTCATGCATATTTCGCTGCCTCTTAGCGAAACCGTTGTGTTAATGGCTTCTGACATCCTGCCATCCGCCGGGCATACCCTCACAATGGGAAACAGCAATTATATTTCGCTTCATCCGGACAGTAAAGAAGAGGCTGACCGCCTGTTTAACGGACTCTCTGCAGGAGGCGATATTGAAATGCCAATGGAAGATCAGTTCTGGGGCGACTATTTCGGAAGCTTCAAAGACAAGTATGGCATTTATTGGATGATTAACTTTAACCCGGAGTTTTAAAAAGTTGAGAAAAGGGGGCCGGGTGTAGCATTTTCTGCCGCCAGCTCGTATTCATGGATAGTTAACCAACACTCTGAAATGCCATGAAACGACTCTTTGTGCTCCCATTAATCCTTCTTTTTGTGTGTCCGGCTTGTTCCAAAGATGACCTCTATGGTCCTTGGAAGCTTGAAAACGGACAGGTGGTGGAATTATTGGTAAGCCACCGGTATGCGGGGAAAGACGCTCCGTTGTTGCTGCTGCCCCAGAATGAACCGGCACAAATGTCACTTTATTCCTTTACTGAAAGGGAGCCAGGCTATAGTTACCGGGTGAAGGCACGAATGGTGGTCCCGGACGTTGCTCCGCAGGATGGCCCTTCCTACCATCTGGAATTCATCGAGGTGCTTTCCAGGGAAAAATACGAAGGGAACGAGTCGTTTGAGATTTCGCTGATTCAAGCGTTTATTCCTGGAGGGCCTGCGATATACCTGGAGAAAAAGGACGGTGAATATCACTTCATTCCGGAAAAGATCACCCTTACCTATACCGATCCGGAAGTGGGAGAGCAGCTGGAAGAGATCTGGCAGCACAATGAAGCCCTGCATGATGCGTGGGAAACCGAAGGA